>PFPL01000058.1 GCA_002793035.1 Candidatus Magasanikbacteria bacterium CG_4_10_14_0_2_um_filter_33_14 | reverse complement strand
TGGTAGATTCTGCTATGATATGCGCCAAACTAGTCTTACCAACACCCGGAGGACCCCAAAAGACAAGCGAAGACAGCTGATCTATTTCAATCAACTTACGAAGTAGCTTACCTTCTCCCACGATTTCTTCTTGTCCGAAGAATTCATCGAAGTTGGCAGGTCGCATTTTGTCAGCGAGGGGTCTGGTTTCCATATAGTTATTACAATATCCTGAGCCGGCGAAGCACGGCGTGAGGATCCCTGCCTGTCGGCAGACAGGTTTCTTTAAGAGTAACATTTTGAAAGGTAATTTTCAAGTCTTAAAAAGTTTGCTTTTTATTGTATTTTTGGTATTATTCAAGTAACAAAGTTTATATAAAAATAATTTTAAAAAATGAACCAAATACCTTGCTTAGGACTTAATTTTTTAGCTAAATGTTCAGAGTCACATATTACAGAACATTTTTTATTTAACCTAGAAACAGCCATATCTGGTTTAGCAGTTTTTATAGCTATCTACGCTCTTGTTTTAGAAAAACGCTTTCAAGTAAGGATTGCTCTTAAAAAACATACACAAAAAAAAATTATTGGAATGATAATAGTAATTTTTATATTAACCTTCATAGGTGCAATCCTGCCATTTATACCTGGATATGCACCACCCCTTCTTGGTTACCCAATTTTTTGGGAAATGTTGGCTAGTTTTTTATTATTTTTCGGAATTTATTTTTCATTTAGGTTATTCAAACCTATATATAAACTCACAAAAAAAGAAGCAAAAAATCTAAATATATATGCCCCACACACCACTTCAAAATACCAAGATTCTTTGAACTTGATTTTAAAAGAATCAGAATATTTTTGGAACGACTTTCTCAAAAAAACAATTAATGATGAAGAACTTAGAGAAACATTTATAATTTACTTTTCACAATTAGATTTTTTAAAAATGGCAACAAAATCACATAAGATTTTAATAGGCACTATTAATTTTGTAAGCAAAAATAGGGTAAAAAATATCACCCACATTGAAGATTTTCTCAGAAAGTTAATTCTGTCAAGCTTAGATCAGAGTGAATCCATCTTAAGCGATGATTTAATTTCAAGCTATAAACCAATAACGCAATATATATTAAGAGAATGTAAATTAGACTTAATCATTTTTGGAGATACAAGAGAATTGTTTTTTCTAAAAACAAACTCTAAAAATCTAAATCAACTTTGTGAATATCTCATAGAAATATTTCATATGTATTTGGGTAGAAAATATCATTATCAAGATGACGAAATTAATTATACAGATTTAATTAATATAAAAATATTAGAAAATATGCTAGATTTTTTCAAAGATAGCATAAATTTAGTAGAGGATGAAAAAAGAAGAAAATTACTAAATAAATTATCACACCATTATACAAATTTACAAAAATTAGATGAAGAAAAAAGTACAGTATTGGCAAACGGTATTTATGACTTATTAGAAAATTATGCATCAGAAAAAGATTGGTCAAAAAAGCCAGAAATAGAGAGGCTTTCATTAATTGATCTACACAGAAATTATATAGAATGTAATGAATTTACAAAAAAAATTTTTAAAGAAAGATTACTAAAAAAGATAGTTGGTTCCACAGACACTGAAGAAAAAGAAAAATATTTTTATAATTTAATTGGTTATTATCCCATGATGGTTCCTATATATTTTTATATATATGGTAATGAGCTTTTTTCAGAAAAAACTAGACAAGATAATTTGATTTTTCATCTAACAATTTTAAAAACAATGCAAGAAAATTTACCAAAATTAGCAGTTGGAAAAATACAAGAATATTTTGATGAAATCAATTTACCACAAAATGAAGATGATATTAAAATCGTAAAAAATAGAGCACAAAAAATCATGTCAGATATTTTTCCTCTGTCAGTTTTTTATGATAAAGATAAAAATTCAATAACATATTTTTATTCTGGTAAAGAGAATCATGATACAATATTACTAAATGAAACAAAAGAGCAAAATAAAATTGTTTTCGAAAAAAAATAAATACCTAAACAAAAAAAACAGTCACTCCCCGTGACTGTTTTTATTTACTCTATGAACTAAGAACTAAGAACTCCGAACTATTACTTAATCGCCGCCTTCACAAACTCTCTAAACAAAGGATGTGGTTTCATCGGACGACTTTTGAACTCTGGATGAAATTGAGTACCCACGAAAAATGGATGATCTTTGAGTTCTACTATCTCAACAAGACAAGATTCTGGATTGACCCCGACTACTTGCAAACCAGCCTTGTCCATCTCATCTCTATAATCATTGTTGAACTCATAACGGTGTCTGTGACGCTCGCTGATAACATCTTGCTTGTAAGCCTCATAAGTCTTGGTATCGTAGCGTAGAGCGCAATCATAGGCCCCTAGACGCATGGTACCACCGTACCTGTGATTCTTGACGTTACTTTCTTGATTTGGGTTGATATGGATGACTGGTTCAGTAGTTTTTGGATCCATTTCTACAGTATTGGCTTTTGTCTTACCGAGGACATGACGAACAAATTCAATACTTGCAAGTTGCATACCATAGCATAGTCCCAAATATGGAATCTTGTTTTCACGCACAAACTGAATGGCATTGATAATACCTTCTACTCCCCTAGTTCCAAAACCACCCGGCACAATCAC
>PFPL01000039.1 GCA_002793035.1 Candidatus Magasanikbacteria bacterium CG_4_10_14_0_2_um_filter_33_14 | reverse complement strand
AGACGAAATCAAAAAAGCTTTTCGTAAACTTGCTCATGAACATCACCCCGACAAAAAGACTGGTAACGAAGAAAAATTTAAAGAAATAAATGAAGCTTTTCAAATATTAGGTGACGATACCAAGCGTGCACAATACGATCAATACGGCTCTGATTTCGAACAACAGGGTGGTTTTGGTGGTGGTATGAATTGGAATGATTTCATGAATGCTACTCGTGGACAAGGTGGTGGTGGTTTTGGTGGAGCTGGATTTGACGGTATAGACTTAGGTGATATCTTTGGTGATATTTTCGGTGGCGGTAGAAGTAGTCGTAGAGAAAGTAGAGGACAAGATATTCAAGTCACAGTGGAACTCACTTTTCGTGAAGCTATTTTTGGTGTAGAAAAGGAAGTTAGACTCACTAAGAACAATCCATGTAAGACTTGTGATGGCTCAGGAGCCGAACCAGGAGCTGGTACAGAGACTTGTAGCGATTGTCGTGGTCAAGGACAAGTAAAACGTGTCCAACAGACTATATTGGGAGCTATGCAGACTGTAGTGACATGTCAGAAATGTCAGGGAGCTGGCAAAGTACCAAAACAAGCTTGTAAACATTGTAATGGTCGTGGTGTCGAACGTGGTGAATCAAAATATAATGTAAAGATTCCAGCTGGAATTTCTGACGGCGAGATGATTCGTCTTTCTGGCAAAGGTGAAGCTGGTGGCATTGGCTCTCATCCTGGCGACTTGTATATTCGTGTTCATGTGAAAAAAGAAAATGGTTTCGAAAGACAAGGTTTTGATATTTTTACGGAAATTACTATTTCTTATCCGCAAGCTGTACTTGGTGACAAAGTAGAAATAGAAACTCTCGAAGGAAAGAAAAAATTAGTCATTCCCGAAGGCACAACTTCCGGACAAAAATTCAAATTGAAAGCGCTTGGTGTACCAAAATTACAACGTAGTGGTAGAGGGGATCAATATGTTACTGTAATTATTGATGTACCAAAAAAAGTTGATCGTAAGACAAAGAAACTTCTTGAAGATTTGAGGGAAATGTTATAGAAGGCTTGAAATGCTTGAAAAGCTAGAAAGGCTTAAAAGGCTATTTTGAAAAATAAAACTCCGTGATTAGCGGAGTTTTTTTAATTTTTCAATATCGTCTTTGTAAATATGTGCAGAAGTAATATTGGCAATTATTTTCATTTTTGACAATCCTAGTTTTTCTTTTACTGGTTCAAATAGTTTTGTGATTTCAATATAATCTGCGTAAGATTTTTTACCAATATCTTGGCTTTTGAAAGTAGCTGTGATTATAAGTGTCTCATCTCTTACAATATATTGTAACATCGCCAAACATGGCACGTGTTTCACATCCTCTTTTGGGATTAAAGTAGAAAAAATAGCGTCCATTGAGTTTTCTCTTTTTTCTAAATTTATTAGAGAATGTTCTATTTGATTTGTCCCTTGATAATCAAAAAATCTTTGTTTATAAGTATATCCAAAACCAACATTTTCATCTGTTTCAAAATTTTTTCGCATGTATTCCAAAACATCTTTATCACCGTATTTCTCAACTATTTCATCGTTTGCATTGGGTTCATTTATTATTAATTGCAAATTTAAAACTTCTAGAAGTTCTGTTTCACGATAATTTATTTTTTTACCATTTTTCAAAATATATTTTGTGGCTTCTAGCCAGACTTCTCCTATTGTATTTTTTTCTATTATCATAATTTTGTTACGTGTTATGCGTTATGTGAATCAAGAACCTTATTCACCTCCGCATCAGCTTCTTTATTACCTACACGCAAAATATGTTTGATAGTAACTTTTTTGAATTGTTGCATTTCGTTCCAAGCTTTGATAAATAATTTTTGAATGGTTGGTTCTTTTACTTTCCAATTTCTGTTTAGCTGTTCGCAAACAAGTTTACTGTCAACTATACAATCTACTTCGTCAGCGCCCAGCTCTTTGGCTTTTTTGAGACCAGAAATAATAGCCATGTATTCGGCATAATTATTAGTTTGTTTGCCCAAAAATTCACCATAGTTGGCGACTGTTTGTCCTTCTTCGTTTTTGATAACAATGCCTGTGGCAGATGGACCTGGGTTGCCACGAGAGCCACCGTCGGTGTAGATCATTAATTTCATAGGGTAATATAATCTCGAAGCGTAGCGAGAGATCTTTCTCAGCAAACGCTATTTTAATTAACTAATCGTTAATTGATTCTAAAAGACTTCAGAATCAATTAACGTTTTTATTTTTCTAATAATTTTTGTTTAGGAAAGATCCCTCGTCGTATTCTCGACTCGGGATGATTTACGCAAATCTACAATCGTAAGTTGTAGCTCCCTATTCCCATTCCATTCATTCAAATCTATTTCAAATACTATATCTATTTTATCACCAATCTTCAAAAGTTTACACCAGTTAATTTCACCTTCTTTATCACAAAGACTCCAGCCAATAGTTTTGCGGATTTTGTTGTCTTGTTTGACTGTGAGTTTCAAGTGTTTGGCATCTTTGCCGACTGTTGTCATGTCAAAGATTTCTACATCACGAGCTAGATATTTTGGTCGGTCATTGTTCATACCAAAAGGTTTGAATTGATCGAGTAAATCAAAGAGTTCCCAATCAACTTCTGACAGCCTCAATTCAGCATCAATCTTGATTGTTGGACGCATATCTAGTTCTTTGGTTTTTTCATTGTAACACTCTATTAGATGAGCTTTGAAATCTTCCAGTTTTTCTTTGCTGGCAAGTGTGAAACCACAAGCCATCGGGTGTCCACCGTATTTGAGAAACAAATCTGGCTTTGCTTGGAAAGTCTCAATAATATTGAAGCCTTCGATACTTCTACCAGAACCCATTATTTCTGTTTCACTCTCAGACATCACTAATGTTGGTTTGTAATATTGTTGGACGATGCGACCTGCGATAAGTCCGACTAGTCCACCTGGCCAACCTTTGCCCACGACAAAAAGAACTGGTTTATCCATTTGATCTTTTTCTACTTGTTCAATTGCTTTTTTCAGTAATTCTTCGGTGATTTCTCTACGTTCTTTATTGTTTTGGTCAAGTTCGTAGGCGAGGTCGACAGCATCAGTTGCTTTTTCAGCCATCATCAGATTGTAAGCGACATTGGCATGTTTGATTCTACCAGCGGCATTTATTCTAGGAGCGATTTGAAAACCAATTGTATAAGCATCTAGATTTTTTTTCTTACTACCATCTTGTTCCATCAATTTTATTTCCAAAAATAATTTTTGAAGCCCAAGACGTTTACTTTTGTTCAAAACGAGTAAACCATATTTTGTAAGAGTGCGAGATTCACCAATCAGAGGTACCATATCAGCCACACTAGAAATAGCGACCATGTCTAGTAACCATTTTTCATGAGATTCGTGTTTTTCGCCATTAGCTAGTAATTCATGTTTTTCTTTGTGTTTGATAAGTAGTGCTTGCATGAGTTTGAAAGCGACACCACCACCAGAAAGATTTTTGTCAGGATAAGTTTCAGTTTCAATCTTGGGATGGATTATGGCAAAAGCTTTTGGTAGTTGTGGTGGAATGGTGTGATGATCGGTAATAATGACATCCACTTTTTCTTCATTAGCAAAGTCAACTTCTTTGGTATTACTAATTCCGCAATCACAAGTGATGATGAGTTTGGCGCCATCATCTTTCAATTCTTTTATAGCACGATTGTTTAGTCCATAGCCGTCAGTTTCACGATGGGGGAGGAAAGCGTCGACATTGTCATATCCCATGGCTTGAATAGTAGAAACAAGAATGACAGAAGCAGAAACACCGTCGGCATCGTAATCACCATAGACAATTATTTTTTCTTTTTTGTCTATTGCTTTCATTATTCTTTTCACAGCTTTTTTCATGTCCTTGAAAAGGTAAGGATCATGAATATCCTGGCTGTAATCTGGATTTAGAAATTCGTCAATATCTTTTTGGGTACGCATATTTCTGTGGTACAACAAAGAAGCTACGACTTTTGGTAATTCGGGGAATTCTTCAAAAAAAGATTGAGGAGGGGATTCGAGTATTTTCCAGAATTTTTGCATAACACTGATTACACAGATTAATTTTAAGATTACACTGAAATATTGATTTTAAAAAATTACATAGATTTATTTCTGTGTAAATCTATTAAAATCAGTGAAATCAGTGTCTTAGAAGGTACTAAACATCGGCATGATAGTAAAGAAAATCATACCAATTACCGCGATGACTGAGATTATAGTCCAAAGGACTTTCATTTTTTTTCCGTACATAGGTTTAAAGGCTAGAAAGGCCTGAAAAGCTTGAAATGCTTAAAAGGCTTTTAATTTTTAAATAATTCAATTAATTCTTTGTTTGGAGTTTCAGCTTTTTCCCAACGTGCTTTCATATTATTTATTAAAATTCGTACATTCGTAAGAATTTGTAATTTGAATGTAACTTATTAGCGTTTAAGAACTGCAAGATAAGCTTCCGTCGGAATCGTCACTTTTCCTTTACCCATACTCATCATTTTCTTTTTACCTTTCTTTTGCTTTTCTAACAATTTTCTTTTACGAGTGACATCTCCACCATATAGCTTAGCTGTAACATCTTTACGCAGAGCCGAGATTCTTTCACCAGCAATAATTTTGCCACCGACAGCAGCTTGGATTTTTATGACGAATTGTTGTTTTGGTAGAGTGTCTTTGAGTGAATTGACGATTTTTTTACCAATGCGAAAAGCTTCATCATCCCAGACAAGTGTAGAAAGTGCTTCGACAGGTTCGTCCGCAATCAAGATATCTAATTTGACAACTTTGGTTTTGCGGTAATCTTTGAATTCATAATTGAGGGATGCATAACCACTTGTCACAGTTTTTAGTTTATCATAAAAGTCAGTGATAAGTGAAGCCAGAGGCATTTCATAATGCAACATAGCACGTTGATCTCTTCCAGTACTCAAATATTCAGTATTAAGATAAGTTCCTTTGCGTTCAGCAACCAGACCCATGACATTGCCGATGAAATCTTCCGGAGTGATGATATCTACATTCATCCAAGGTTCTTCGATATGTTCGATTTGTTGTACTTCTGGTAAATCTTGTGGACTTTTTACAATGATATCATCTCCTTTTGTTTTGAAAACATGATAAGCAACACTAGGAACTGTGGCAATAATACTTATATCGAATTCACGACTTATTCTTTCTTGAAAAATTTCTAGATGAAGCATTCCGAGGAAACCACAACGAAAACCAAAGCCAAGAGCTTGTGAATGTTCTGGTTCATAGAATAATGCTGAATCACTTAGTTTCAATTTGTCCATGGCATCACGCAAAGAATTGTAGTCGTCTCCTTCTTGTGGAAATATTCCAGCGAAAACCATCGGTTTTACTTCTTTGTAACCAGGTAGTTGAGTTGGTGCTGGATTTTTTTCGAGTGTAATCGTATCACCGACACGGACATTGCCAAGTTCTTTGAGTCCTGTTACCACAAAACCTATTTGTCCATTTTCTAAAAGTTGGTCAGAGTTCATGTTTGGTGAGTAGTGTCCAAGATCAAGAATTTCGGCGTGTTTTTCTGTACCCATGAATATTATTTTGTCGCCCTTTTTTAGTTCACCTTCTTTGACACGAATAGACGCGACTACTCCACGATAATCATCATAAAAAGAATCGAAAATAAGAGCTCTGGTCTGAGAGTTGTCTTCTTCTGGATGTGGTACACGTTTGATTACTTCTTCTAAAACATCTTCTACACCTTCGCCAGTCTTACCAGAACATGCGAGTATTTCTTCTTTTGTACAACCAAGCAGATGAATGATTTCTTCACTCACTTTTTCGACATCAGCATTTGGCAAATCTATTTTATTGAGCACAGGAATGATTGTCAGATTTTGTTCAATTGCCAAATATAAGTTACCAATAGTTTGAGCTTGCACACCTTGGGTTGCGTCGACTAGAAGTATAGCACCTTCGACAGCAGCTAGAGATCGAGAGACTTCGTAAGTGAAGTCGACGTGGCCCGGAGTATCTATCAGGTTCAAGTTAAATTCTTTGTATTTCATTCGGACAGGTTGCAACTTGATAGTGATACCACGTTCTTGTTCGATATCCATTTGGTCGAGAAGTTGGGCATGCATTTTTCTTTTATCGACAGTATTGGTGATTTCCAAAAAGCGATCAGCCAATGTGGACTTACCGTGATCGATGTGGGCAATGATACAGAAGTTGCGAGTATTATTTTTTGACATAATTTATATAAAGTTACGTGGATATCTTAGCAGTTTTTTTGTCTTTTTGCAATGCTTGACAAAATACTAGTATTTTGCTAATTTTAGGTATTCCTCAAGTGCACTGTGCCAGAGGGAATAGAAACTAATACGGGAGGGAAAACCGTGTCTAGTTATCGTAATGGTGCTATTACTTTGTTGAGAATGGGATTGAGTCACTACTTTGCTGACTTGTGCAAGGAGAATTCTGGAAAAGTTTTAGACTTAAGTGGTGAAAACTTCAGTGGATTGGATCTTCGTTATGTGGATTTTAGTGGAGTAAATTTAGTCGGGGTGAATTTCACTCAAACCCGTCTTCAAGGCTGTGACTTTACCAGGGCTGATCTTAGAGGGGCTCAGCTTGCGGCAAGTGACATGTCAGATGTGAAATTTGGTGGAGCAAATCTCACCGGTGTCAACTTCAGTCATTCAATCCTCAAGAAAGCACGATTCTGTAAAGCGGATATCAGGTGTGCTAATCTTTTTAGCGCAGATCTTCAATATGTTGATCTCTCATATGCCGATTTGACTGGTGCGAACCTCCTTGATGCTAATTTCACTTCTGCCAACCTTGGAAGTGCGAATTTCACTGGGGCTAGAATAAATCAAAGTCTTTCAGTTTGGCTTTCTGTTAAGGGGCTGGACTGTATTAGAGGATTTCCACCTAGGACTTTCCTAGCAGCAGTAGCTGCTGGATGGAAAAGGGAGTAAGTATTAGACTCTATCTTGTTGGTAAAAACTGACACGGTCACGGTCGACACACACAACACGTGTGTCTCGACCAAAACCTAAAAAACACGAGTTAATCGTGTTTTTTAGTTTGTTTTTATAAATATAATAAAGTGATTGGGTGTTTAGGTTATAAATTTAATTACTGAGTAATATCTGTCTGTACATTTCGTAATTTTAGCCAGCGTTTTTTGAAACTTTCAGCAAAGAGAAGCATTTCTTTTAGCTTCAATTGATTACAGACAAAACCATAAATAAGTAAACCTACTATAGAAGAAACACTTAGTTGTAATAAAATACCCCAGAATTTATCCATGTCGACGACAAGTGAGATTAGATATTTGAAAGTTTGGATAAAAATCAGCATGATGATGGCTGAAATTGTTATTTTTAGAATTGAAATAAAAACTTTTTTTTCTTCCAAGTTGCCAAGTTTGTTGTGTAGTAGTATCCAGAGTAAGACAAATTGAAATATTTGACTAAAGGAATATGCCATTATCAAACCTAATATACCATAACTTCTAGATAAATATACTGCTACTATTACATTTATAATAGTCGAAATAATACTGGTAATAAGTGGCGTCACAGTATCTTGCAAGGCATAAAAAGAACGTGCGAAGACAGGTATTATACTTTGAGCAAAGAGTGAAAAAGCAAAAATACCCAGAGCATTGAAAGTCAATTTTGTTGCTTCCCAATCGAATTCACCAGTTCCGAGTACTATACGAACTATTTGGGCGCGAAGCATGATGATGATAACAGTGAGAGGAATGACAAGAAAAAATATTTGTTTGGTTGTCTCAGAAATATGTTTGACAATTTTTTTATTTTCTCCCGCTGCTGCAAGTTGTGAAAGAGCTGGGAAAATTGCAATAGCGAAAGAAATACCGATGATACTAATTGGAACTGATTGAATATTGTTGGCAAAATTGAAAATTGAAAGACTGCCAGAAGCAAGTGTAGAAGCAATGATAGTAATAGCTAAAAAATTTATTTGTGAAGTCGCCATACCAAGTGTACGAGGTAGCATGAGACGAAAAATTTTTCTAACAGATTTGTTTTTCAAACTAAATACTGCTTGATATTTGAAACCATGTTGAATAAATGAAGGAATTTGAATAAGTAAATGAAACAAAGCACCTAATATTACACCAAAGGCTAGACCTTTATAACCAAAAATTGGTACTAGAAATAAGGCACCTATAATAATTCCTAGATTGTACATGATAGGTGATAGAGAATATATGAGAAAAGCTTTGAAAGATTGTAGTACTCCGCTGACAATACTACTAATACCTAATAAAATTGGACTGATAAACATTATTCGACTTAGCATCACTGTCAATTGGAATTTTTCACCTTCGAAACCTGGCACCAAAAAATGTAAAAGTTGTGGTGTAAAAATTATCAACGTTCCACTGATAATTATAAGTAAAGTCCCTAGCACATTTATGATTGTATTGGTTACTTTCCAAGCTTCTTTTTCATCTTTGTGCATGAGTTCAACAAAAACGGGTATGAAACCAGCAGAGAGAGCTCCGACAATAAGAAGGGTGTAGACCAAATCAGGAATTTTGAAGGCTGCATAATAAGCATCCATGACATCTCCAGCACCGAAGTAGTGAGCAAAGATACGATCACGAGCTAGAGCTATAGCTTTGCTAACAAAAGAAGCCGCACCTATGACAATAGCTGCGCCTGTGATGGTATGTGATTTTTTGTTTAGTATTCTTTTTAACATTTTTTTACAAAAGTTTTTTTCTTCTCATCAAACCAATCATTCCCAAAATAAGCATAAGTATAGCGGCAAAAAGTCCCCATACGAAGATAGGTTTGTGAGCATAAGGTAAGCTTTCGATATTCATCCCATAAATTCCTGAGAGTAATGTCAGAGGAAGCAGAGCTACAGAAATGACAGTAAGATAGGTAATCACCTTATTAGTCTTTTGGTTGATGAGAGATTCTACTGTGATATGCAAGCCATCAATTGTTTCTTTGTATGAGTCAACAATCACCCATAGTTTGTCAAGATAATCTTTGATATCATCAAAATAAATACTAAGTGATTCATCGAGGAAAGGTTTTCGGATATTGGAAAGTGAAGCGACTATGAATCTTTGAGGATCCAAAATTCTTTTTATGTTTAAGACATTTCTTCTATGCATTGCCAATTCACGTATTAAGTCCAAATCTTGACTATCATTGAAAACTTCGTTTTCAATATTTGAAATTTGTTTGCCAAGGGAATCTATCATCAGACGACTTTGGCTAAATAGTTCTTCTAAAATTTTGTAAAGTAAATATCCGGAGCTTTTGTCTATCCATTCGTTACGAGTTTTACGATTGTTCATTGATCTATAAAAAAAGTTTTTTACTTCTTTATTTTTTCCATGTTGGATAGTAATAAGAAAATTTGGTCCCAAGAATATATCTATTTCATGAGAGGTTACTTTTTTTGTTTTGGCATTCCATTGTGGAAAATGTACAACCAAAAAGAGATAGTCTTTGTAAGTATCTAATTTAGGATTTTGACTTTCACTCTTGATATCAGCAATATCTAGATGATGGAATTTGAAATTGTCTTTCAAAAATTTCAAAGCTTCTTCATTGACATTACTAATATTGGTCCAAGTGAGACCTGCTTGTTTTATTTGTTTGACAGACATAAGACACTGATTTCATTGATTAATTATTTGATTACACTAATTTATAAGTTTATTTTTTATATAATTTTTATAATTTGCAAATCTTTTTACTTTTAGACTAGGATTACCAAAATTCATCAATAAACCAATTTCACTTTTACTTGCTTTTAAGTACGAAACTACTTGCGTCTGAAATAATTTTGGTATTTCTCCGCTGACCGCTTTTAACTCCACTACCAGTTTATTTTCAATAAATAGATCTACACGAAATTTACCAACTTTTTCATCTTTATAAAAAACTGAGAATTCTTTCTCGTAATCAATATTTAAACCATTATCAATTAGTTCATTAGTCAAAGCATTATGATATATTTTTTCTTTAAATCCTGGTCCCAAAACTTGATGAACTTTCATGGTCAAACCTATTATAGTGTATGTCAATTTATCCTCCTTATACATAAATTGATTTGAAATTATCTGTGTAATTAGTGTTTTATTCACTAGGGAAATTTACCGTAATAGAAAGATAGTCTGTGTCATTTGTATTTGGATCATCTGAACTGAAGACTACACCATCTATATCATTTTTTGTATCAGAAAAAGTAAATTGAATTATTTCATCGTTTTTACTTTCAGGACTGATTTCAAAATCTTTTTTCTTTAGTTCTGTTTCGTAATAATCAATTAGGAATCTTTGTTCAGCGTGGAGATTGAGCCATTCTATTTTGTAAATATCTTTTTGTGTTGTTAGAGGTTTTTTCATGAAGGACCAAAATTTTTCAATATTATTTAGGTCTACGTTGGAATTTTCTCTAGGGATATATTTGTAGTCTTTATCAAAATATATTATAAAAGGGGATAACACCAATTTTGGTATATAGGCTGCTCTTTCTATCTTTTTACTTTTTTCTTTGCCAGAAGTATGAGTAATGGTCTCAATATCACTTACATCGTAAATTGGTATTTTGGTGGTAAAAGTTTCTGGTAAATCTTTCAATTCTTTACTTGTGGGACCAAAAGCAAACTTCAATAAAACAATTGAAATTACAAAAAGTATCGTAAAACAGCCACAGCCAGTAGCGCAAGTAGATTTTACGCAGGATCTTTGTTTGCTCAATTCTTCAATTGGTGGCTCTTTTATTTTGATTTTATCTATTTCTTGACGCATATTTTATGGGAGCATTATAGCAAAAAATCTTTGATTTGTACAGTATGTTTTATTTTGATACAATATATTATATCACGTAGCTTACAAGGCCTACAGGGCTTACAAAGCTTACAAGGCTTTTTTGTTTTTTGTAAGCCTCGTAGGCCTTGTGAGCTTTGTAAGCACTTCGTGTACCTAGATGATATTTTAAAGCAATGTTTTTATTAGAAAATAATATTTTAAATATAAAAATTTTATGAATATACACTTTAGTGGAGCAGACGAGGGCGTTACTGGTTCTTGTCATCTTTTGGACACTGGCAAAATGAAGATACTTATTGATTGTGGAATGTTTCAAGGAGGGGACTTCAACGAAGGTCGTAACCATGATATTTTCCCTTTTGACCCAAAAGAAATTGATGTTTTGCTAGTAACTCACGGACATCTTGATCATATTGGGCGTATTCCAAAACTTATCAAAGAAGGTTTTGCTGGTAAAATTTATTCTACAAAAGGTACACGAGATATTATGCCACTCATTTGGTATGATGCTTACAATATTATGTTTTATAATCATCGTAAGTTTGGACTTCCTGTCCTTTATGAAGAGACGGATATTGCTAGTGCTCAAGCCATGTGTCATGGTGTGAATTATCATGAAGAAATTGATCTGGGTAATGGTGCCAAAGCTATGTGGAAAGATGCTGGACATATTTTTGGTTCGGCTTTTATTGAAGTCTCAGTTGACGGAAAGAAGTTTGCTTTTTCTGGTGACATTGGCAATGAAAATGTGCCGATTTTGCAAGATACGGAAAGATTGAGTGATGATGTAGATATCGTTATTTGTGAATCTACTTATGGAGATAGAATCCACGAGGATTCAGCTACCAGAAAAGGTATTATTGCTGGTCTTATTAGCGAAGGTGTCAAAAGAGGAGGTACTATCATGGTACCAGCTTTTTCACTCGAGCGTACTCAAGAATTACTTTATGAATTGAATGAACTTAGTGAATATGATCACACTTTACCAAAAGTACCTATTTTTCTTGATAGTCCACTCGCAATTGACGCTACCAAAGTCTATGAAAAATATCCAGAATATTATGATGATGAAGCTCAAAAATTACATTTGTCTGGCGACGACTTTTTCAAATTTCCACAACTTCAAGTTACTTATAGTAAACGTGAATCACAAAAAATAAATCATATCCCAGGTCCAAAAATGGTTATAGCTGGTGCAGGAATGATGAATGGTGGTAGAATACTCCATCATGCTGTAAGATATTTGGGGGACAGCAATGCTACACTTATTATAGTTGGTTATCAAGCCAAAGGAACTCTAGGACGTAAGCTTTATGATGGTGATAAACACGTCAAAGTGATGAGTGAAGAGATAGATGTGAAGTGTACTGTCAAAGCTATTGGAGCATTGTCAGCTCATGGTGACCAGGCAAAATTGTTGAAATGGCTTGGTACTGGTAAAAAAGTTAGTAAAGTATTTTGTGTACATGGTGAAGGTAGCGCTTTGTCAGTTTTTGCAGGTAAAATAAAGAGTGATTTGAAGAGGGAAAGTTATGTGCCGAAGTATGATGAGGTGGTGGAAATAAAAGCCTAAAAGGCTTGAAAATTTTTAATTTAAATAATATGTCAGAACAAGAATTGTCTAGAGAACAAATAGATAGAAGACAAGAGTTGGAAAAGAAAATTTTTCAATTATTAAGCAATAGACCTGGTCTTCGTTTACAAGAATTGGTAGAAATTTTGGATGCTGAAGAATTTTTAGTGCACGTAAAGGGAGGTTTACAATTTAAATTTAAAGAATATTCCAATTTACTTTTGGAAAAAGAAGAAAAAACTGGCGTAAAAAATATTTTACCAACTGATGTGATAGAGGTTGACAAAGTAATAATACCTTCTAGGGGTGGTGAGATTTTGGCAGGTAGTGGTGAAGGCTTGGAAGAAAAGAAAATAATACCAAGAACAAGATATTTGATGGAAGTTTTGTCAGAATTAGGATTGGAATATAAAGTTGAAACTGGCAAACTTGATGAAAATATGTTTAGAAGTAGAGGATACCAAATTTTTGTTATTCCAGAAAAGAAAAAATTAATTTTTGTGAACAATGAAGAAGGACACGCAACGAGGATA
>PFPL01000043.1:316-53751 GCA_002793035.1 Candidatus Magasanikbacteria bacterium CG_4_10_14_0_2_um_filter_33_14 | reverse complement strand
TTTCTTTTATTTTTAATAATAATCTTCATCTTAGATATTTTATATTACTTTTTGCGAAATAATACAGAAAAAAAATAAAGAATCTTTGAAAAATGAAATTTATAAGAAATGAGGAAAGCCTATCATAATGAATAAGAACGAAAAATATTTTTGAACTCACTCCGCTACGCTTCGTGCCACGCTGCGCTCTCCTCCCTTCGGTTGTCGGGGCGTATAACAAGGGATATACGGTTCAGCCCTCAGCTCGTGCTTCACCCAAATTTTTCTTCCACTTCGTTCCAGAGAAATTTCGTATATCCCTAACATTAGCTGAAATAAAAAAAATCAACTTCTCCAAGTTGATTTTTTTATCTTCAAAATTATTTTTATATTTTCATGTTTTTATGTTTTAATACTTCTACGTTTCAACGCCAAAGAAAACAAATACGCCAAAATAAACAAAGCAGTACCAGTCAAAATAATTGTCGCTCCAGAAGGCAAATCTAAATAATAAGAAAGAATAAGTCCAATCAATACAATAAACACTGAAAAGATAATAGTAAGCAAAGTAAAAGATTTAAAACTTTTGGCAAACATTTTGGCAATCGCACTTGGTGTGACAAGCAAAGAACTCACGAGAATCACACCCACTAGCTTGATACTAAGGATAATCACAATCGCAGTCGAGACATAAAGCAACAAATCAAAAATCCAATTGTTTATCCCCGACAAATAAGAACCGATAGGATCAAAAGTACTAAACAATATTTTGCGATAAAAAATAGGTAGAGCTATCAAAACTACAGAACCAATAAGTAAAATTGACCACAAATCATAACTATTGATAGTCAAAATATTGCCAAATAAGTAGCTCATTAGCTCCGGTTGATAACCTTGATAAAAACTAAGCAAAATAATACCAATCGCCATTCCTGTCGTCAGCATGAGCGCTATCGCCATGTCGCTTGAGATGTTTGTTTTCTTTTCCAAAAAATAAATAATCACCGCGATGATACTTGCAAGAATTACCGCTGTCGGAATCGGCGCCCAACCAAGTAATACTGCAAGAGCAATACCAGCAAGTGACGCATGAGCAATTCCATCACCAATGAAACTCATTTTGCGAGTCACCACAAAAGTACCAAGCCAGCCAAGTAAGATAGAAATGAAAACACCGCTCAAGAGAGCTCTAATCATGAAGGGGTATTGTAGGAATTCTAGCATAAAATAATTGTTGAATATGTTGAAATTGTTGAAAATGTTATAAATGAAATATCAATTAGAACAAACGCAGTGATACGACATCTTCAACATTTATAACATTAATGAATATGATTATGAGGATGATAAAGTCCTGTACCACTACCATAAAGCTTCTGCAAAGTTTCAGGCGTAATCACAATTTCAGGGCTTCCATAACAAACCATTTGTTTGTTGATACAAACTACTTTTTTGGTATATTTGTTGACGATATTAAGTTCATGCGAAACTATCAGACAAGTCGTTCCTCTATCTTCATTTATTTTTTTTATCAAATCATAAATAGTTTTTTCACCTACCAAATCTATTCCAGTAGAAGGTTCATCAAAAATTAATATTTCTTTTTCATGAAGCAGAGCGCGTGCAATCATCACACGTTGAAATTGTCCACCAGACAAATGTCCCAATTGTTTTTCTTCCACATCTTCTAGACCAACTTCTCTTAGAGCTTCTATAATATTTTTTTCATCATGACCTTTTTTGCCACATTTTTCTAGACTCATGAATTCATGAACACTAATTGGAATAGTTCTATCAAATTCAAATTTTTGTGGAACATAACCAATTTTTTTTCTCACGTCTCTAGGTTTCTCACCATCAATCGTAATAGTACCAGTAGTTGGACTAAGTACTCCGATAATATTTTGTAAGAGTGTTGTCTTACCACTACCGTTTGGCCCGATGATAGCCACGATGTCCCCTTTTTCAATCTCAAAAGAGACGTTCTCCAGAGCAGTGAAATCGTTGAATTTGTAAGATAGGTTTTTTACTTCTATTAGCATACCAAATTGTTATTCTCCCCCTAGTAGGGGGAGTTAGAGGGGGTCTTTAGCAAGATAAAACGTTTTATTATATTATAGACCTCCCCTAGCCCCTCCTAATAGGAGGGGGAATTAAAACTATTTATTATTTCAATAATCCATATACATTATTCACATTAAAATCCATCATCTCAATATAACTCATTCTACCTTCCACTCCTCCCAAAGGATCTAGTACTTCTATCTGCACCCCCAAATCACTCGCCAAAGTCTTGATAGAACTTTGTGAAAGCTGAGGCTCGACAAACAAAGTTTTGATATTATTTTCTTTGACAGCAGTTTGTAATTCTTTCAAATATTTTGGCGTTGGCTCTTGTCCTGGAAATGGTTCAAAAGTACCCACGATAGTCAGATCAAAACTATCTGCAAAATATCCCCAAGCATCATGAAAAACAAAAATATTTTTGTCTAACAAACTATTCATTTTATCTTTCCATTCTGTATCCTTACTTTGCAATTCATTTACAAAATTATTATAATTCCCCAAAAAGTATTGCTCATCTTCTGGAGACAGTACTACCAATTGATTTAGTATTTCTTCTGATACAGCATAAACATTTTTTGGATTCAACCAATAGTGGGGATCGAAACCTGAGTCTTCTTCGTCAGGTCTATGATTTGGATTATTTTCATCTAGCTGTTGCAAATCTACTACTTCACTCAAATCAATAGTTTGAGAACCTGAGACTGAAGAAGAAATATTTTCTACCCAACTATCCAAATTTTGTCCGTTTACAAAAAACAATTTTGTATTTTGCAAATTTTTTATCTGTGAAGCTGACACTTCGAAAGTATGAGGGCTAGCACCAGGAGGAAGAATCAGATTTACGTCTATTTTATCTCCAGCAATTTCTTTTGTGATATCATAAATTGGGAAAATACTAGCAGCTACTTTTATTTTAGCATTATTACTTTCTTGATTATTTTTATTATTCAAACTACAGCCACTAAAAATAGAAGTAATTCCCAAGAATAAAATAGCAGTCAAAATTATTTTCTTAAACATATTTTTTATTTATTACAATTATTACAAACACCGGTCAAAGTCATCTGGTGTTGAACATTATCAAAATTATTGAAATCGTGGTGTTCATAAGTACAAGGGACTTCTTCACTATAACCACATTTTTTACAAATGATATGATGATGAGGATCACGAGTCAGACAATATAGTTTTTCATTATTAAAATTTTCGATATTTACTAACCCCAATTCTTCAAACAAATTCAACACACGATACACAGATGCTTTGTCCACACTATCTATTTTTTTGTGGATATCTTGAACAGACAAGGCTGTATGATTATGAAGCAAAATACCCAAAACCTTTTCTCTAGGCTGAGTAAGCTTGTAGCCCTTATTTTTCAATTGTTCTAAAATGTCTTTCATATTGAAGATACTATATCACAATTGCGAATGATTTGCAATAGTAAACTATCCCCAACTATGTTATACTGTATCTAATCTTAACTTAGAGATAAACTTATGACAATTACCAAAAAACTCTTTTTCTTCACTTTACTTACACTCAGTCTACTAATACCAAGACAAACTTTTGCACAGACCACAACTACTGAAAAAAAACCAGACATAGAATATTTCAAAGCTTCAGTACTAAATATAGAAGATGTAATAGAAAAAAATGAAGAAAATATCACCAAAAGCAAGCAAGTAATCAAAGTAAAAATATTGTCAGGAAATGAAAAAAACAATGAAGTACAATTACCTATCCCAGATAAAACAGCAGAAAATAATATCCAAAAAATAGATATTGGTGAAAAAATAATAATCTCAAAGAACAATTTGATAGATGGCAGTAGTAATTATGTCTATGTAGATACTTATCGATTACCATCTCTATTACTTATTTTTATAATTTTTATTTTACTGGTACTCTATTTTGGAAGACTAAAAGGTCTTGGATCTTTATTTGGTCTAATATTTAGTATTCTTGTTCTTAGATATTTTATTGTTCCTCAAATCGCTGGAGGTGCCAATCCACTGCTAATAACAATTGTTGGATCTGTTGTTATTCTGAGTGTTTCTCTTTATCTAGCTCATGGCTTCAACAAAAGAACTCATTTATCAATGTTGAGTACACTAATCACTTTGGGGATTTCTATTGGTCTTGCAACTTTTTTTGTAAATATTTCTCGTCTACTTGGTCAAGGATCTGAAGATGCAATGTTTTTAGCCAATTCGTCTTTGGGAGAGATCAATCTACAAGGACTACTCCTAGCAGGTATAATTATCGGTACTCTAGGTGTGTTGGATGACATTACCACAGCTCAAACTTCTGTAGTTGGTGAGCTAAGACTAGCTAACCCAACTTTGTCAAAACATGAGTTACATAAGAGAGCTTTGGTAGTTGGCAAAGAACATATCTCATCTTTAGTAAATACTCTTGTCTTGGCTTATGCCGGAGCCTCCCTCCCTTTATTTTTATTATTCTCAGCTTATCCTGATACACCTTTTTGGTACAGCTTAAACAGCCAATTTATTTCCGAAGAAGTCGTACGTACTCTGGTTGGTAGTACAGCTCTCATCTTGGCAGTACCAATTTCTACTTACATTGCAGCACATTTTCTAAGCAAAACTGAAGTAACAAAAATGAAAGTAGAAGAATTTCACGGACATCATCACTAAAATATATTAATAATAAAATAAATAACAAAAAACGCCAGAATTTATCTGACGTTTTTTTATTTAATTTAAAATGTTAACTCTGGTTCTGCTAGACTTTCTACAATTGTATCAACCACTCTATCCATACTAAACTCTTTTTCTTCGAGAGTACAATCTTCACTCTTTGGACTATCATAGTTCAAACACTGTGGCATACGAACTGTAAAAGCAATTTTAGCAATTGTCATATCATCCAAAGCTACTGTATAAGCATAATCTGTATAGGTAGAACCTGCAGCTCCTTCAATCCAAGTTTCTATACAATAAGTACGACCTTGAATTTCTTTTTCATAAATACTTCCACTTACAACAAACTCTGTTTCTTCACATGTATAACTACTACCCAAAATACTTACTCTAGGTGGCCAATAATCAAACCTTACATAATTCAATCCCATTATTTCTTTTGGTGCTCTAAAATTCACATCTCCATCTGTAAATTCCTGCCATTCCAAATTAGGGAACCCCATATTTCCTGCATCAATATCTTCTAAAAAACCAACATTAGTATTGGTATCGGCTTCTGGACAAGCTGCAAATTTGCAACCATTATCATGTTGCCTACTTACATAAGAACCATCTGGACACAACTTAGCATCAGCAGTACAAAAATATTCTTCGATTTCGTTATTTTGATTATTAGCTTGCTTATTCAACCAAGAATCTTTGAACATCACTAACACAAGCACAAAAGATACAAGGATTAATATCACAAAAACTACAATTGGGACAAGCCATGATTTTTTTTCATTCATATTTTTAGTTTATAAAATGTTTAATTCAAAAATCCAGTAAACTCAGGTAAATCATTTTTTACATCATTTGGAATATTTATACTACTTACTATTTTATTTATAAATCCGTCTAAATTATCCTCCATAAAACTATTCAGGGATTCTTGTCTAATCTTACAATTTTCAATATCTTCATCCCCATAAGAACCACAGTTAGTATGAGATAATACAATAGGTATTTCTACTAAAAGTCCATCTTCAACCTCAGTAATATATAAACTACTACTATAAGAAGTCCCTGCAGCACCGTCCCCATAGACATATAAGCAGTATGGCTTATCACCAATATTTTTTTCAACAAAATGAGGTACGGGACTATTTAAAGGTGTGTCTGATACAGGACAATTCAGCTTTCCTTTAGATATTTTTACTTCCGGTGACCAATTAAAGAAAGGAGCCTGTATAGGAGCTATAAATCCTACCCCATCATATCTTATAATTTCTTTCCAATCAAGATTATCAAAAGACAATGGCTTAGTTTCATACCAATTCATAATATCAAAAGACAATGTTGTAGTAGAAAAATCTTCCGTAGTTGTACTATTGTTTTGATCACTGACAATATCTTGAGTACTTGAATTTACAGGTGTAGCCACTATATTTTGTTTACTCTGAGTAACAACATTTTGATTTAATACTTGTCCCTTAAAAAACTGATCAGAAAAAAGAATAAAAACAACAATAAGAACTGTCAAAATCAAGACAACGCCCAATACGACTTGTATATAAAAATGTTTTTTATCTTCCATAAAATTTTTATAAAATAAATTAAAAGCATTGATTACAGGTCAAACCTAAAATAATTAAATAATCTAATTCATCCCGCACCGAGGTACGAGGTCGGGATTAATTTTTTGTTATTTCCGCCTTTATCCAATCTTCACCCTTTACAGCCCAATCTTCCAATCCCAAATATCTCATTTCCAATACATAATCAGCCACAATCAATTGTTGTTCTTCTTCTGAAACTTGGTTCAAATATTGCCAAATAATTTCATATTGTTTTTCTTCTCTTATTATATCATCTTCGATTTGCAACCACAACTGATTTTCATATGCCCACAAAACAAACTCATCATCACTTATTTTTTTATCAATCGTATCAACAATTCTTTGGTCAGCTTCCTCTGTAGTAATACCCGTATAACTAGTTCCTTTCAGATACCCTTTGACAGGATCAATCATACTTTTTACATATTCTCCAGCAGTATCAGGATCATAAGGAATATCTTGGACATTATAACTTGGACGCATAGAAAGACTTATTTTCTCAGGATTATTTTTTATATCCATGTCAATCAAAGCATCTACTATTTTTTCACTTTCCGCAAAAGTTAAATCTGTTTTTATAATCTTATACAAAATATAATGGAAAGCTGTATCTATTTTAGAATGATCATCTGGTAAATATTTTGTCAAAAGTTGCTTGATAAAAGTAGAATGATTGCGAGCACGTTGAGGTTCACCAATAGCATAACCTTGACGTTGACGTAACCACTGCAAAGTTTCGGTAGTAGGCAATTTCAAATTACGCAAAATTCCAAGTGTTTCTGAAAAACCTACCATTACCAAATAATCAGCTTTTTTACCAGAAATTTTTTCTATTTGATTAATACCGTAATTAAGTCCTGCCAAACCACAAGCATTTGAAACATAATAATCAGTCGATGTAGTAGCTTTACCAAGAGGCAAAGGTGAATAAGTACCACGAGGTACGGCTGTAATATTTACAGTATTATTATTTTTATCTATTTCAATCATCTGAATGACATCACAATGCCCAGCAGTCTGACCAGCTCTACTATCTAAACCAATCAATAATACTCTGACAATTCCATCTTCACCAAAAGGATCTTCATCATCTCCTACAGAAGTTCTTTCTAATTGTCTCCTCGAGATAATCTCTTTTATATCTTCTTGCTGTTTATCAATAATAGCTTGTGCAGCTTTTTCCTCAGCAGTCCTGTTGAAGTGTACCACAAAATAAGGCACCGATATCAAAATACCCAAACTAATAATGATAATTAAAGAAAATTTTAAAAATTTACGTTTCATATTCTTATTGTACTACATTTTATAAAAAATTTAAAACAGCTAAAATAGCTGTCTTATACTAGTTGTAAACAGGTAATTTGTCAAATAGCTTTTTCACTTTCCAAAATCTCTTTCTTTTTGTCACTTCCTCTATTATAGCCACCTGATTTTCCGTCAGACCTCACTACTCTATGACAAGGAATATTTGGATCATAATTTTTGTTCAAAATATTCCCCACAGCTCTGTAAGCTCGAGGTGAACCTGCTCTATACGCAACTTCTTTATACGTCAAAACCTGTCCTTTGGGAATTTGTCTCACTACTTTATGTACATTATTTTTGAAACTTGATGGTATACGAAAGGCTGGTTGGCCTTGACGTTTACCAACACGAGGATAGTTTTTCATATATTATATGAAATTATATAAATAATGAACAAATACTTCTATATTTACTATAACACAATCTAACTAATTCAAAAATGGTTCTCCTGGAAAATTTGCAGACTTCTCTACACTATTGTCAGCATACATAATCACATATTCAAAATTATACTTTCCAAAAAAAACTTTTTTGTCTACCATATGCAAAGAAGTAGCAAGAGCATCAGCCAAAATAGCAGTTTCAACGATAACCCAGGTAGCAACCACATCTTTTGGAGATTCGAGATTTTCTGGATTTATCATATGATTAAACTTCCCCCATTTACGTCTACTACCAGAAGATGAACAAATACTTTGATTATGAATTTCAGCGATACCAATAACTTCTGAAAAATTATTAGGATTTTCTAGACCAACCCGCATTTTTTCAATACCATTATTTTTGTAAAAAATATCTCCACCAGCATCCACACAAAAATGTTTTACGTTTTTTTCATCTAACATATTACTAACAATATCTATAATATGTCCTTTACCACAAGCACCAAAATCCAATATTGTTTTTTCTTTGACAACCAATTTTGGAAATTCATATTCCAAAACTTCAGACAATGATTTTGGTTTAGCAATATTTTCTTTGGGTTGCAAAGAATAATTACTATCATATCCTGCATCTACCAAAGTCTGAGCAATAAGTGGTGTGAATATACCATTAGTTAATTTATAAAATTCAAAATACAAATCAAAAAGTACTTTTGCATCTGGTGGCAATTCATAATCTCCTGGTTCATTACAAACTTGCCTAAGCCAAGAGTCTTCACGAAAACGAGAATAAATTTGTTCAAATTCTTCTATTCTATTTTTTAGACTAGCAAAAAAACTCACCTCATCAAAGAGAGGTGAATCTTCCCAAATATCTATTTGCCAATGAGTCCCGATAGCCTCAAAGTTCAAACTTTTTGGATCCATAAAAATATTTAAAAAAATTATAAAGCTGCTTGAGATTTTATAATTGAAACAGCGTTGTTAAAACCTTGAGTTGTTAAAGAAGCACCAGCTACTCTACTCAATTTCAAGTCAGCAATTTTTTTACCAACCACTTGTGATTTAAAATTATCAACAAACATAAGTTGATAACCTTTTGAGGTTTTATCACGTGCTTGAGGAGTTACACTAGCATCTGTAATAATATCATTTTGCACAGTAAGAGAAACACCAATTACTTCTTTATCTTCTGCAAAATATTCACCATTAGCACTGTAGGTACCATCTTTATAAGAGAATCTATTCATCATGCCGTTCCCGTTTCCACCGTTCATCATGCCATTTCCGTTACCGTTACCATTGCCCAAGCCATTTCCTTTGGTCGTAGTATTTACATTAGTAGAAACTGTTGAAGTGCTCTTGTCTGAATTTGTAGCAGGAGTAGTGACACCACAGCCAGTCGCAACAAAAGCTAAAGTTACAATAGCTGACAAAATTAACAGATTTGGAATTTTACTTTGTTTTTTCATATAAGATAAATTTTAGATTAAGACTGAAAGATTATAACAAGCTTTATTAAATAAAGCCATAGTCAATATACAATATATTACGCAAAAACTTAGTTGTTTATTTCAAATAAATATTTTTTACCTTATTTTAGTATAAAAAAACAGTCCCGATTTTGTCGAGACTGTTTTTATAATTTTTTTATTTTGCTCTACTAGGCTTACTCATTCTGTTTCCCATACTTCTCTGTCTGAGTGCACCAGCCTGACTATTGGCTTTGGCTTGAAAACCGTTTCTTTGTAGAGTTGGTTTTTTGATATCACCAAGGCTGACTGTCAAATCAGAGCCTTTTACTTTTTCTATTTTTTTTAAGTTTTTTAATACTTTACTAAGCATATAATAAATTTTAAAATTATCTTTCACCTCTCGCCTGACTACGTCCATATTGACGATCACGACGAAAATTACGACGACGTCCTTGATTCTGACCTTGACTTTGTCCTTGACCACGACGACGCTGACCACCAAAGTTTTGTCTTGAAGTAGGAACACCTCTGTCTGGTACAAAATTACTTACAGGTTCACGAGCTATAATAGGTAAGTCTAAAATTGGCAAAGTTTTACGAATCAGTCTTTCTATTTTTCTAATGTCCATTTTTTCAGAAGGTGTTACAAAAGAAATTGCTTTTCCAGATCTACCAGCACGACCAGTACGACCAATACGATGAACATAGTCTTCTGAATTATCTGGTAAGTCAAAGTTTATTACCAAAGAAATTTGTTTCACATCAATTCCACGGGCAGCAATATCTGTCGCTACCATGATACGAAATCTACCTCTAGAAAATCCTTCAAGTGATGCCTTACGTTGACCTTGAGTACGATTAGAATGAATTTCTGTTACAGTATGCCCAGCATCATTGATATCACGAGTGATACGCTTAGCCCCATGTTTGGTACGAGAAAAAATAAGTATAGTATCTTCTCTATAAGTTTTCAAAAGAGAATAAAGCAAACGCATTTTGTCAGGTTTACTAACTACGAATACTTCTTGTTCAACATTTTCAGCTGAAGTACCTTGAGGTGCTATTTCAATACGAAGAGGCATCTTCATAAAAGCACTAGCCAAACTAGAAATAGAAGATGGCATAGTCGCTGAAAAAAGCATAGTCTGCTTATTGGCAGGCGCTAATTTGAAAATACGTTTTATTTGTGGCAAAAATCCTACATCTAGCATTCTATCAGCTTCATCCAAAATAAGTACACTTACTTTGTCGAGTCTATATTGTCTTTGTTCCATCAAATCGTCAAGACGACCAGGAGTCGCAATAACAATATGTGGATTGTTACGCAAATCCTTGATTTGTGGACGAGAAGACACACCACCGATAATCACAGCAATGCGTAAACCTAGAGATCCACCAATTTGTTTCAAAGCGTCAGCTACTTGCTGAGCCAATTCACGAGTAGGCACCAAAATCAGTCCTTGTCCTTTTTGACTAGACAAAAGCTGAATAAGAGGTATACCATAAGCTAAAGTCTTCCCTGTACCAGTTTGGGCTATACCCACTACGTCTTTACCTTCTAGAGCACCTGGAATAACCTGGTGCTGGATAGGAGTAGGCTTCTCGAATCCTTTGTTTTTAAGAATTTCTAAGAAATTCTTTTTGATACCAAGATCGTCAAAACGACCGGTATCTATTTGTTTTTCTGTCATAAAAAAAATATGTGACCCAACATTTCCAAGAGTCACACTATATTCGCCTAAGGCGAAATGACACAAAAAAATTCGAGTCGCAGGACTATCTCTAGCCGTGCATATGAGTTAATCCCGATTTCATCGGGACGAGAAGATATTTCTCCTCGTTATTTGAAAAAGTCACTAATTAACTTCAAAAGAAATTATCTAGCTAATGACTAATGCCTAAGTATAGCAGAAAAGCATTACTTTGTCAAGCAAAGTAAGTCTTATTAAGAATTATCTATGCTATTAAATTTACCTATATTAGAGCTAAGATTAGCTAGTATTGACAAAAACCTATTTTTATGCTATAATTTACCTCGTAACCAAGTGTTACAAAAATATTGAAAGTGTAGAGATAATAGTCGAATTTCTGCCTCTTGGTATTTAATTCACATATCTTTACATAAATATGCAAGGTATCATCAAAAAATTGACAGACAAAAACTTCGGTTTCATCTCTCAAGAAGGCGGCGAAGATTTATTCTTCCACGCTAACAGTTTGAATGGTGTTAGTTTCTCTGAATTAAGAGAAGGCGACGCTGTTACTTTCGAAGTTGAAGAAACTCCAAAAGGAAAAGCTGCTACAAATGTACAAAGAGCCGAATAATCTCTTATATACTAAAAAACAGACTATGAAAATAGTCTGTTTTTATTTTTAAAAACTAAAGTTTACTAAAAAGTAATTTAAAAATCTTTTTTTGAAAACTAGCTATATATTTGCTCTCCACTATAAAAGCACTGTCCGAATTATAATCTACGAAAGCAACCTTGTCTCCATAGATATAAAGAGAAACATCATCATCAAAAAGATCAAATTTAGTTGGTACGACTTTGATAGTCCTATCCAAACGAGGGGTAGTTTTCTTTTTGGCCAAAGTATCACTAGTAATAACTAATCTTTCCAACTGTTTTTTTTCTCTCATATCACGATATTTTTGAGAAACATACTTATCAACATCAGTAGTGTCTTTCCTAGAACTATAACGACAAATCACATCATGTTTGTTTGAACTTATCGCAATATCATCCAGTACAAAAGACAAACCTTTGCGCCCTTCAAGATATTTTACCAATGGACGTTTGTCGTGTACTAAGTATATCTGTTGAAGTTCATCAAAATCAGACTCTACTTTATTTTTCATTTCTTTAACCAGGCCTTCCAACATTCGTGGATGCTCCGCTACATATTTATTTCTCTTACCTTTTTTGGTAACAGTAATTAAACCTTGTTTGAGTAACTTAGGCAAAGTCTTATATATAGTAGGCCTATAAATACCTGTACCTTTAGAAATACTAGATATAGTAGAAGGACCCTGCTCAAGTAAAGTAACATAAATTCCATGTTCTTGTTGACTGAAGCCTAGTTGTGTCAATAATGGTATATTTTTCATATTTTGTATTTATTTTATACACTTTTTTATATTATAAAATATAGCTTAAATAAAGTCAATTATTCTATACAAAAAGATATACACTACACAAGTAGTACTTATATAATACATATATGTAAAAATACGATATAGTGTACTTAGTACTTTCACAATCAACCAAAGGATTCAAACAATGATGCCCATCGACCTTATCTTCGTTCGCCACGCTCAGAGTGAAGGCAATGCTGCCGTTCACTTGGCCAAAGCTGGTGACGACAAAGCCTACACCAAAGAGTTCATTGCCCGCCATAGCTCGGAGTGGAGACTAAGCGAAGTAGGAATCAAGCAAGCCAAGCAGGCGGGAGAATTCCTGCGAGACTACTCCCCTAGCTTCGATCGCTACTACGTCTCCGAGTACTTGAGAACTCTAGAAACAGCGGGATATCTCGAACTCAAAGGAGCTTCCTGGAAACAAGAGTTTCTACTTCGTGAACGTGATCGTGGTGATATTGACACCACTCCCGTGATCGAAAACAAACTTAATTTCCTAAAGTCTCTTGAGAAGAAAGAAGCCCAGAGTTTCTACTGGCGTCCTCCCAATGGGGAATCGATGGCAGATCTCTGCATCCGTGCTGACCGTTTCTTGCAGACGCTCCATCGTGAATGTGGAGACAAAAAAGTTCTAGTGGTCTCACACGGAGAGACCATGTGGGCTTTTCGCATGAGGCTCGAGCGACTGACTCAAGAAGAGTGGCGCAGGCTGGACGAATCTCGAGATCCGAAAGACAGGATCAACAACTGCCAGATCCTCCACTACACGCGTCGTGATCCGAAGACCGGTGAACTTGCTCCCTACCTCAACTGGATCAAGTCCATCTGTCCAACGCGAAATGACTGGTCTTGGGAAGACTGGAAGACAATCGAGAGGCAAACCTTCAGCAACGAAGATCTCCTCGCGAAAGTCAACCGTTACCCGAGGCTTTTCCATGAATCCTATGGTGAATAACAAGGAGGTATAAGTACAAAAGGACGAAGCAATTGCTTCGTCCTTCTTCATGTATAATTTGCTCCGAGAACAGGATTCGAACCTGTGACATCAGCGTTAACAGTCCCGATAAAAGCTCCGAGAACAGGATTCGAACCTGTGACATCAGCGTTAACAGCGCTGCGTTCTACCACTG
This sequence comes from Candidatus Magasanikbacteria bacterium CG_4_10_14_0_2_um_filter_33_14, assembly GCA_002793035.1. Taxonomy (GTDB): domain Bacteria; phylum Patescibacteriota; class Patescibacteriia; order Magasanikbacterales; family UBA922; genus UBA1557. Next base: position 40,009 of record PFPL01000043.1, on the reverse strand, counting down.
AACTATCTCGGAGCTTTGATCGGGATTCTACCACTGCTTGCCCACCTTGGGCAGGAACTTACCTCGGAATATTTTCCAATAAAAATCCCGCTTCTTTAAGCGGGTGATTTTTTGATTTACAAAAATGACACCCGTTATTGGCGGTTATTATTCAAATTATTGTTATTCAATAGTTGTATCATAGCCTTAATACTTTACTACAGTTATTTAAAAATGTCAAATCATTTATCTACACTAAAAAAATTTTAAAACTTCCAAAGTCCACTTTTTGATTTCTTCGAAAACTTCAGAAGAAGGGTATCCATCTATTTTAATATAAGGGTGAATTACTTCTCCTCCCATATTTATAATTTTATCTTCTACAATCTCTCCTGCAATAGCAAAATTAGGATAAATACTATCACCCAAGGAAAATATTGCAAATTTTGTAGACTCACACAGATGACAAATCTGTTCAGCTTCAGATAAAAAAATATCCATTATAAGATTCAAGTCTCCATCACCATAAGTAGAACAACCTAAAAAAACCAAATCATATTTTTTCAACTCATCTACTTTAGTGTTTTCTAAATTCAACAAATCTACATCATAAGATTTATTCAACAAAAATTTTTCTAATTCATATGCGATCTTCTCAGTGTTTCCTGATAAAGTAGCAAAAGCAATGGAAATTTTCATATACACTAAAAATAATAAACAAAAAATACTACTAAAATATACAATTAAAATATACAATGTATTATACAGCAAATAATTTATACATAGTATAACCACCGATAAGATTATAAACATTACTATAACCTTGATTGTTCAAAAAATCCACCGCCATGCTACTCCTGCCACCACTGCGACAAACACATACAATAATTTCATCTTTGTCAGTCAATTTTTCAGCAAAAACTCTATCTAAAACATCAAGAGGAATAAGCTCCGAATTTTTTATAGCCCCCTCATTGTATTCATATTCTGTGCGAACATCAATAATTCTAATCTTTTTATTTTGTTTTTGCCATTCTATTAGTTCTGGAGTATTTATTGTTTTCATAACACTGATTTAAACTGATTTTTATTAGATTACACTGATTGTAAAGTTTGTTTATATTACATAAACTTAAATTTTCTGTCAACTATAGCTACATCTGCTGACTCTGCTATGTATGCTGAAAAGCTGTATCTGCTACTAAAAACAAAAAAGACGCCCACAAGCATGTAGCATCTTTTTTGTGTTTTATAAAAACTGTACTTACCAAATTTAACTACACATTTTACAATCTTTTTTATGAGTGAAAAGAAGAACAAGTCCAGATAGACCTACCAATACGTAGACTACTGTAGCTATCCAATCCAAACCACCGTTGAAAAGATAAGCTACTAGATCAAAAGAAAATAGACCAACAAGTAACCAATTCAAAGCTCCTACTACTACGAGTAGAAATGCCACCATATGTAATGCTTTCATATTTTTTCACCCCCTTTCTAAATTTAGATAAATAAAAATTTTTTATCTAATTCCAATGAGATGTCTTACTTCTTTCATAGAAGCCTTGGCAATCTTACTGGCCTTTATTTCACCCTCTGAGAGCACTGTAGCCAAGAAACTTCTATCTTCTAGGTACTGTGTCCTATTTTCGCGAAAATCTGCAAAATAGTCTCCTATAGCCTGCGCCAAGGTTTCCTTCAACTCTCCATATTTAATAGTACCATTTTTTTCAGCTTCCACAAAGTTGTTATACACAGTCTCATCTGCGAAGTTTTTTAGTAGCAATAACAAGTTTTCTACGCCTGGAGATTTTTCACCAGGTTCACTAGCTGTCACAGCTTTTTTGAGTTTTGCCAAAATCACTTCTGGTTCGTCAGCAAGCTCTAACACATGACTTAGTCCATAACTCTTACTCATTTTTCTAGTCGGTTCCAGTAAACTCATTATTTTGGGAGTTTCTGTAAGCAAGGCCTCTGTTTCTGGAAAATATTCCCCATAACGATTATTAAACCATCGAGCAGTATCACGAGTTAGTTCAACATGTTGTATTTGATCTTGCCCTACAGGAACAAAATTTCCTTTATACATCAAAATATCAGCAGCCTGCAAAATAGGATAAGTAAGTAAACCTGTATTTATATTTTTAGCTTGTTTTTTGGATTTATCTTTAAATTGAGTCATTCTTTCCAATTCAGCAAGAGGAGTAATGGTATTAAAAATCCAAGCAAGCTCAGTATGTTCTGGCACATGAGATTGGACAAAAAAAGTCGATTTCTTAGGATCAATACCTAGTGCCAAAAGCTCAGCCGCCATCAAAATAATCTGATCGCGTCTGTCTTGAGCTGTTTTGTCGCCAGTCATAGCATGATAATCTGCTATACAAAAAATACACTCATAGTCTTCATTTTTCTGTAATTCTACCCAATTTCTGACAGCGCCAAGATAATTGCCGATGTGCAAGTTGCCGGTTGGTTGAATAGCGGAAAAGACGATTTTCTTTTTTGACATAAAATTTTTTACTTAAATATAACTATACTTTAACAGAAAGAGAGAATATTGCAAGGGTATAAAAAGGCTTACAAAGCTTACAAGGCCTACGAGGCTCACCAGGCTTTATTTCTGTCTTTTTTTAGATTCTTGCAAAATAAGTTGGAGAAGATCTAAAGTAAATTTTTTATCTAAGTTTGATTTTTCTGAAAAACTTACAAATTTGTCTACAAGTTCTGTTTCTCTGTTTTTATCTTCTATTTCAATTTGTTCTAATTTTTTTATTTTACCAATTTTGTCAGTCAAAACAAAACGCTTGGACAATAATTTCAAAATCTTTTTGTCAACGCAATCTATTTTTTTACGTAAACATTTTATTTTTTTCATAAAAATTTAATCACATTACATTCCACATTCCCCTTTCCTCATTCCACTAAAGTATTTTAACTCCTGGCAATTGTTTCCCTGACAAAAATTCTAACATCGCACCACCACCAGTAGAAACATGATCTACATATTCAGTCATCTTCACGACTTCGAGACTAAGCAATGTTTCCCCACCACCAACTACACCAAAAGCTTTACCTTTTGATCTTGTAGCGACCAGACGAGCGATACTATAAGTCGCATTTTCATAAGGATGTTGTTCGAAATAACCCATTGCTCCGTTCCAGACAATTGTCTTGGCTTTCTTGATATACTTAGCATATTCATGAATAGTCTTAGGACCAATATCATAAATTGCCAAATTTTTATCAGTAATTTTGAAATTTTTGTCTAAATCTTTCACCCAATATTTTTTACCTTTGATATCTCCCACTACAACATCAAGTGGTTTGATAACTTTTTTACTTTTACAATATTGCAAAATTTCTTTGGCGTATTTTTTGTCTACAACAGAATTACCAATTTTGAAACCCTTAGCATAAAGATAAGTATTCACTATTCCTCCACCGATAAGAATGTAATTACTTTTTTTCAATAAATTTTTGATAACAGGAATTTTTGTTTCGGCTTTCACACCACCAATGATAGCAACAAAAGGTTTCTTTGGACTTTTCAAAACTTTTGACAAAGCTTTTACTTCACTTTCCATAAGTAAACCAGCAAACGCAGGTAAATATTTAGCCACACCAACTACAGAGGCATCAGCTCTGTGAGATACAGCAAAACCATCTAGCACAAAAATATCCGCTAGATTAGCCAATTCTTGTGCCAAAGTTCCTTTATTTCCTTCTTCATCTTTGGAGAATCTGATATTTTCTAGCATAGCCACTTCACCTGGACGCATCTTGTCAATTGTCATCAACATATCTAAACGCATTTTATCACCAGATTTTTTGGCCCAATTTTTGCTATCTAATTTTACGATTCTTTGTTTCAATAATTTTCCAAGACGCAAAGCAACAGGATCTACTTTTAAATCTGAAACAATTTTACCATCCGGACGTCCAATATGCGTGACAATAAGAATTTTGGCTTTCTTGGCTTGTAAAGCACGAATAGTCGGTAGAGACTTCACAATTTTTTCATCATCCAAAATCTCACCTTTCTTAAGAGGAACATTGTAATCGACACGAAGAAGGACAATTTTGTTTGCAAGGTTTTTTAGTTTATTGATAGTCTTCATAAAAAATTTTAAATTTAGTAATTTTAAATTTTAAAACAATTTTTAATGTTTTAATTTTAAATTTTTAAAAAAAAGTTTTTTAAATTTCAAAATTTTTGAATTGTTTTAATCCCGATTAAATCGGGATAAAATTTCTAAATTAGTTCTTACCTACAATCTCAACCATCTCCACCAATCTATTAGCATAACCCCATTCATTGTCATACCAAGAAACGACTTTAACAAGATTGCCTCCAACTACTTTGGTAAGGCTAAGGTCAGCAATAGAAGAATAAGAATTACCAATAATATCTGAAGAAACTATTTCTTCAGTAGTCGTCATCAAAATTCCTTTGAGATAAGTTTTACTTGCCTTTATAAAAGCTTTATTAATTTGTTCTACAGTTACATCTTTTTTTAGAACTATTGTAAAATCAGTAAGTGAACCTGTAATTGTAGGTACACGCAAAGCCATACCATCGAATTTATTTTCAAGTTCTGGCACTACTCTAGTAGTGGCAATAGCAGCTCCGGTAGAAGTAGGAACAATATTTTGGGCAGCGGCTCTCGCACGACGCAAATCTTTGTGTGGACCATCTTGAATATTTTGGTCAGCAGTATAAGAATGTACTGTAGTAAGCATTGCTTTTTCAATTCCAAATTCATTTTCTAATACTCTCATTATAGGGGCAGTACAGTTGGTTGTACAAGAAGCATTGTCAATAATTTTTTCTTTTTTATCTTTATAGGTACCACAATTAACACCACGTACATAAGTATGAATATCATCACCTTTGCCAGGAGCTGAAAGTACTACCTTTTTGGCGCCAGCTTGAAGATGTAACCCAGCCAATTCTGAAGTACGAAAAACTCCAGTAGACTCAATTACCACGTCTACTTTTAACTTTTTCCAAGGCAACATCTTTGGATCACGCTCAGAAAAACTTGGAACTTTTTTACCATTAATAATAATATTTTTTTCGTCAAAACCAATTTTTAATTTACTATCTGGATATGCAGTATCATATTTGAGCAAATGAGCCAAAGTTTTGGTATCTGTTAAATCATTGATAGCGACAACTTCGACATTTCTTTTTGCTTGGGCGACCTTGAAAGCATGACGTCCAATACGTCCAAAACCATTGATAGCGATTCTTATTTTTTGAGCCATATTTTTTTAAATTATATAAATTTATAACATATATATTTTATCACATTTATAAGACAAAAACTAGCAACCCATTGTAAAATAGAGACAAATAATGATAAAATAGTCTTAATATAATAAATATAAAAAACAATATGGAAAATAAACCTCAACAAAAAATATCAAACAAAACAAAAGAAGAAAGACACTATGCTGGTTTTTGGATCAGAGTTTTGGCTTTGTTTATAGATTTTATAGCTTTGTCTATTTTAGGTCTTTTATTTGGTGCCAGTAGTATTGGACCTTTTGAATTAGCCTTCGCATATACGGGCTGGAAAGTCGTTGTCCCTATAACTTATTTTATAGGATTCTGGATTTGGAAATCTGCCACTCCAGGTAAAATTATTCTTGGATTAAAAATAATTGATGAAAAAGGACTGAATATAAATGTTTCTCAAGCAGTAATCAGATTTTTTTCTCTCATAATAAGTGCGATACCTTTTTTACTGGGTTTTTTCTGGATTGGCTTTCACCCCAAAAAAAGAACTTGGCATGATATGATTGCCAAAACATTTGTAATAAAAAATAAATAAATTTTTTACAAACTAAAAACACCAGTCTCGATTAAACTAGTGTTTTTTGTTTTCCTTAAAATTACATCCTCAACATCCGTAGTCCAGTACTACAAGTAAGTGCTACAGCCAAAGCATCTGCCGCATCATCTGGGGTGATTGGTTTCTTCACACCAAGCATCATCTTGACCATACGCTGAAGTTGACCTTTTTCTGCCCGTCCGTAACCTGTAATACTTTGTTTGATTTGTAAAGGAGTATACTCGTAAACTATGACTTTTTGCTGTTTGAGAGTAAGTAAAATAACTCCTCGGGCTTGTCCAACTTTTATCCCAGTTGTAACATTTTTATAAAAAAACAATTCTTCCACAGCACTGTACTCTGGTTTATATTTTTTTATTATATTAGTCAAGTCTATACTCAATTCCAAAAGTCTATCTACAAAGTCAGCTTTTTTGTTCGTTTCAATACAACCATACGCCACACCAACCCACTTACCTTTTCGATGTTCAATCACTCCCCAACCAATACGCCCAAAGCCAGGATCTATCCCTAGGATTCGTTCTGGTTTTTTAGTTGGCATATGGGATAATTTAGAAATTTAAAATTGTTTTAAAATTAAAAATTGAAAATTCTAAAATTCATTTGTATATACATCCTCAATATCATCTAGATCTTGCAAAGCCTCCACAAGTTTTTCTAATGATTCAGACTTATCAGCAGGAAGTTCAATAGTTTCTTTGGCCAACCATTCAAGGCCAGAAGTTTCTACTTCACATCCTAATTTTTCTACAACTTCCATAATGGATTGAAATTTTTCCATAGCACCAATGAGCTCTACACCTTCCTCACTTTCGACAATATCATTGACTCCTGCGTCCATCAATTCAAGCTGAGATTCTTCCCAATTTTTAATTTTAGCTTTTTCTTCTGCTGTAATACGTACTACAGTTACATTTTCAAATTGCCACTGCACAGAACCCTTGGCACCAAGAGAAGCATTGAATTTGTTGAAAGTTCCTTTGAGTTCCGAAATGGTACGATTGATATTGTCAGTAACAGTCTTGATAAGCAAAGCTACTCCACCAGGTCCATAACCTTCATAAATAACTTCTTGAAGTACTCCTCCTTCTAGTTCACCTGTACCACGCTTGATAGCACGTTCAATATTATCTTTTGGCATGTTACCACCCTTTGCTTTGTCAATTGCCAGACGAAGAGAAAAATTCATTTCTGGATCTCCTCCACCAAGTTGCGCAGCTACCGTAATAGTCTTAGCAAGCTTGGTAAACAAATTACTACGAGCTTTGTCAGCTTTACCTTTTTTCCCTTGAATATTGTGCCACTTAGAATGACCTGACATAAAATTACAAATTACGTTAAATAAATTAATTACGTCCAAACTACCACGCTTGCCCCGCAAACTGACTGAAAGGAAGTTCTGCGGGGTGCCATTTTGAGTGTCCGGACATACTTTTTTATTGCATTACTTAAAAAATAAAAGATTTAATTGTGTCCTCTATCTGAAACATATATTTTTCAAAATCAGGATCATGACCAATATAGGTAAAAATATAATCCTTATGATTCTTTTCATCTACATAATAAAAATAAGCGATTTTTACTAGAGAATCATCTTGAAAGTTTTTTCCTGTCACGATAATTTTTTTCCATGTTTTGTTATTTACAATAAAATCTTCAGACGATTCTACTTTCACTCACACAATAGAGGCCTTCTCAATGGCATTATTAACTTCTTTTTCAAGTTGTTCCAAATTTATAGCAGATTTAGTAAGATTAAGTAATAAGTTTTCTCTGAAATCATCAGATGTAGAACTAAGAGGTGCCAAAAATTCCACAATTTTATTTTTTTCGCCATTTGTATAACTCCAATTATTTGGATACTTCATAACAAAACCTCTATATTTGTTCTCGTAAATTTTAAAATTATTATCAATACTTTCTATTAGTCTACCCTTTTCTTTTAAAAAATCAAAACTTGCAAAAACATCTGTTCTACCTGATTCATAAATCAAAAATGCATAAGAAAAAGCTACTATATCAAACAATATTACACAAAACAAAAAAGTATATTTAACTACTGGTAAAACTTTAATCTCTTTTAATTTTTTAAATTTTGGTGAAAATCTAACTAAAAAAACTGGGAAAAAAACAGCTATTACAGCAACCACAAAGTTCGTCATTTGAGAACTCATAAACCAATTTTCACTATAATATACTTTAAAATAAACGAATACGGCAACAAAAAGAGCCGGCATCATTAACAAATACAATCTTGTAAAAAAAGAAAACAAATTATTCCTCATATTTCTTAAACTTTAAAATTTATGTTCAATTAAGTATAATTTAGCATATTTTAGAGAGAAAATCAAGGATAAACGAAGTTCTTAAAGTCTATTCCACCCAAGGCGAACAAGGAAGTTAAAAGTTTATAAGATTACTTATTCTGCCTATTCTGCTTAATTTGCTTATTCTGCTAAAAAAAACTCCCCGCTTTCACGAGGAGTCTTTAATTTTCAATAACTATTATTCAACAACAGCCACTTCTTCGACTTCGGTCTCAACCACAGCCTCAGCAGCATGCTTTTCATCCAACTCTGGAATACCAGATACACCAGTACCAGCAGAAATAAGACGACCAATAATCACATTTTCTTTTAGACCTTCTAGATAGTCTATTTTACCTGTGATAGCAGCTGAAACAAGAACACGAGATGTTTCTTGAAAAGAAGCAGATGACAAGAAACTTTGAGTTGTAAGAGAAATCTTACTGATACCCATAAGCATAACACGTCCTTTGGCTTCTTTGACACCATCTTTCTTAGCTTGTCTATTAGCCAAGATAAGTTGTGATCTTTCGACGATTTCACCAGGAAGCAAATCTGTTTCACCTGGATCTTCGATGAAGACACGACTAAACATTTGTTTGATGATGATTTCAATATGTTTGTCATTCAATCTTTGACCTTGTGATGCATAGATTTCTTGAATTTCAGCAAGCACATATCTCTTCACAGCATCCTGACCTTTTAACTCAAAGAGTTCTTTTAGATCAAGAGCACCTTCTGTAAGTTGGTCACCTTTTTCTACATCATCACCATCATTTACCCAAAGTTTATAACCAAGAGGGATGACATATTCTTTAGTAGTCTTACCATCATAAGTCAAAATCATCTTTTCACCATCAAATCTGACGACTCCTGGATTCGTAGCTTTTATAATCTCGCCACTACCTCCACGAACAAGTATTTTGTCACCTTTTTTAACTTTTTGTCCTTCAGCAATTTTTACATCGTCTTCTTTACTAATTTCATAGACGACTTCTTCACTACCTTCATGATGAACCTTAACAATTTTTTGACCACGACGTCCTTCAAAAATCTTACGACCAGTTGGACTTGTTATTATTTTACCATCAGCATCTTCTATCTCAATCTTACCAGCAACTTCGGCTAGTACAGCTTTACGCTTTGGATTACGAGCTTCGAAAAGTTCTTCTACACGAGGCAAACCTTGAGTAATATCTCCACCACCAGCGACACCCCCCAAATGGAATGTACGCATAGTAAGCTGAGTACCCGGTTCACCAATAGACTGAGCAGCAATAACACCAACAGCAGTACCTGTTTTTACAGGCATACGATTACTCAAGTCAAAACCATAACACTTTGTACAAACGCCTTTTGCTAATTTACATTGTAAAACTGAGCGTACATGCATATTATCAACCTCTTCTTTTTCAATAACACGAGCAATCTCAGCTGTCACCACTTCACCAGCTTTGATAATTACTTTTTTACCATGTTTGACATCAGCCAAAACATAACGACCAAGAACACGTTCTGATAATTTTTCACCCATTTGTTTGGATTGTTCCAAAGTAAACAATTCACCATCAGTATCTCCACAATCTTCTTCTTTGACAACAACTTCTTGAGCAACATCTACTAAACGACGAGTAAGATATCCAGCATTAGCAGTACGAAGCGCCATATCTGACAGACCTTTACGAGTACCATGAGATGAGATGAAAAATTCAAGTACTCCGAAACCTTCTTTAAAGTTTCCTTTCACAGGAAGTTCAATAACATCACCAGATGGAGAAGCCACAAGACCTTTCATAGAAATAACTTGTCCAAGTTGTCCCCAACTACCACGAGCACCAGAGTCAATCATAGCAAATACTGATTTGTCTTGATCCATAACGTCGCGTCCCATACCTACCAATTTATCTTTGGTTTCTGTCCAGATTTCCAAGACTTTTCCATGACGTTCTGAATCAGTAAGGAGACCTTCAGCATATTGTTCTTCTACCAACAAAACTTTTTTGTCAGCCTCAAGCAATAATTCTTTTTTACCAGGGATAGATGGGAAGTCACCTTTACCAAGTGAATAACCAGATTTGGTAGCATATTTATAACCAAGATTTTTAATCTTGTCTAAATGTTCAGCAGTGATTTCTTGACCATAAAATTCAAGAAGAAATTGAATGATATTACTCAAATCTTTTTTAGTTACAGTTTGATTATGATAAGTAATTTTATCAGGCAAAATTTCATTGAAAAGAATACGACCAAAACTTGTTTCAATAAATTTATTAGTTCCTACTTCAAATTTATCCAGATTATCAAATCTTACTTTGATAGTTTCACGTAATCCAATAACTCTTGTCTTATAAGCATATCTGGCTTCAGTAATACTTGAAAAAGTCTTAATAGATTTTTCATCAACATTTTCATTATCCAGTTTAGTCAAATAATAAGAACCAAGAGCAATATCTTGTTGAGGAGTGATAACTGGTGCACCTGTAGCAGGTTTAAGCAAATTCTTTTCTGAAGCCATCAAATTTTCAGCTTCCCATTTTGCTTGTTCTGACAATGGCAAATGAACAGCCATTTGATCACCATCGAAATCGGCATTGAAAGCCGCACAAACAAGAGGATGAAGTCTAATTGCTTTACCCTCAACCAAAGTTGGGCGGAAAGCTTGAATACCAAGTCTATGCAAAGTAGGAGCACGATTCAAAAGTACACGAGTAGTTTTGGTAAGTTCTTCCAAAATATCCCAAACTTCAGAAGCATTACTTTCAATAAATCTAGAAGCACTACGAACATTGTGAGCCAATTCACGCTTTATTATTTCTGACATTATAAATGGTTTGAAAAGTTCTAGAGCAATCATTTTTGGCAAACCACATTCACTAATTTTCAAATTTGGTCCAACGACAATAACGGAACGACCAGAGTAGTCGACACGTTTACCAAGCAAATTTTGACGGAAACGACCTTGTTTACCTTTTAAGATATCAGCTAGAGAACGAAGTTGACGTTTTTGTCCGGTTGAAGCACGGACAGTCTTGGTAGCACGAGCATTGTTGTCGATAAGAGCGTCAACAGCTTCTTGTAACATGCGTTTTTCATTACGACAGATAACTTCAGGAGCATTCAAATCAAGCAAACGACGAAGACGATTGTTTCTGTTAATTACACGACGATAAAGATCATTCAAATCAGAAGTAGCAAAACGACCACCATCTAGTGCAACCATCGGACGCAAGTCTGGTGGAATCACAGGAATATTGGTCATAATCATCCATTCTGGACGAATATCATTTTTATGAAGACTCTTGAGTAATTTGATACGACGCATTAGACGTTCACGTTTGGCACCTTTACTTTTCTTTAATTCAGTTTCAAGACGAACAATAGTTTCTGGTAAATCAAGTCTTTCGAGTAGTCCACGAATAGCTCCAGCTCCAATACCAGATTCAAACAAATGACCATAACGTAATGACAAGTTTTGATAACGTGCTTCAGAAATAATATTAAGCATTTCAATATCCTTCAATTCATCTTCAGCATCTTTGAAATCTTCTTCAAGACTAGCCATCTTTCTATCACGTTCTGATTCCAAATCTTTCAATGCACTTTTTTCTACACCAGCAGATTTTTTATTGAAGTCAGCTTCAATTTCTTTTTTCTTAACTTTGTATTCTTTTTTTAGAGCATCAGCCACAATTTTCTTTTCGTTTTCATCGACATGAGTAATGATAAAAGAAGCAAAATAAATTATTTTTTCCAAAGCTTGAATAGACAAATCAAGAACCAAACCTACACGTGAAGGAATAGTACGTAAAAACCAAATATGTGATACAGGTGTAGCAAGTTCAATATGCCCCATACGTTCACGACGTACAAGGGAGTGAGTCACTTCTACGCCACATTTGTCACAGACAATCCCTTTGTAACGAATTTTTTTATATTTTCCACAATAACATTCCCAATCTTTGGTAGGTCCAAAAATTTCTTCAGCAAAGAGACCACCTTTTTCAGGTTTTTGTGTACGATAATTAATTGTTTCTGGTTTATAAACTTCACCGTAAGACCACTTACGAATAGTTTCTGGAGAAGCGACCTTCAGACGTAGAGCGTCGAAGTTCATGGAGTGAAAAGTATCGCGTGACATAAGATTTTTATTATTTTAGAGTTTAGATAATTGATTTAAAATTTTATTATTCTTCAGCAACTTCTTTTCCAATCATATCTTTATTTATTTCAGAAAACTTTTTTTCTTTTTCTTGTTTTTGAGCTTCTTCCACTTCTATATATTCGTCAGCATCATTTTTCTTCAATAACTCTACGTCAAGTCCCAAACCTTTCATTTCTCTTACAAGAACATTGAAAGACTCTGGTAAATTGACTTTAGTAATAGGTTCACCCTTTATTATAGCTTCATAAGCTTTTGATCTACCTGGCACATCATCAGACTTGATAGTCAAAATTTCTTGCAAACTATAAGCAGCGCCATAAGCTTGTAATGCCCAGACTTCCATTTCTCCGAAACGTTGTCCACCAAACTGAGCTTTACCTCCCAAAGGTTGTTGAGTGATAAGACTGTATGGACCGATAGAACGTTGATGGATTTTATCTTCCACCATGTGATTCAATTTCAACATATAGTTGTAACCAACAGTTGTCTTATTGTCATAAGCTTCACCTGTACGTCCATCATAAAGTTGGAGTTGTCCGTCAATTGGGAAACCCGCTTTTATTAATTCTTCTTCAATTTGTAATTCAGTAATACCATTGAGTACTGGTGTGGCAGCTTTGTAACCAAGAGCGTTTACAGCTAAACCAAGATGAGTCTCTAGCAATTGTCCTAAGTTCATACGAGACACGACACCAAGTGGAGACAATATAATATCAACAGGAGTTCCATCTTCTAGGAATGGCATGTCCGAAGCAGGCACGACACGTGAGATAACACCTTTGTTACCATGACGACCAGCCATTTTATCACCAACTTGAATTTTTCTCATGTCAGCGACAGTCACTTGAACTTGCTTGATAACACCAGGTTGAAGTTTGTCACCTTGTTCTGTTGAAAATACTTTGACATCAATTACTTTTCCTTGTTCACCATGTTCTAGATAAAGTGAAGAATCACGTACATCACGAGCTTTTTCACCGAATATTGCACGAAGCAATCTTTCTTCTGGAGTAAGTTCAGTTTCACCTTTTGGAGTAATCTTACCAACAAGGATGTCACCAGAACGAACTTCTGCACCAATACGAACAATACCTTCTGAATCTAGATGGCGTAATTTTTCTTCACTAACATTTGGGATATCAGAAGTAATCACTTCTTCACCAAGCTTAGTTTCACGAACATTTATTGTGTAATCTTCGATATGAATAGAAGTATATCTATCATCTTTTACCAATCTTTCAGAAACGATAATAGCATCTTCATAGTTGAAACCTTCCCAAACCATGTAAGCTACAAGTACGTTTTGACCAAGTGACAATTCTGCATCTTTGATAGATGGACCATCACTCATAGGATCACCTTTTTTCAATTTTTGTCCGACAGTTACAGTTGGACGTTGGTTGATACTACTTGAAGCATTTGATCTAGTATATTTTGATAAAGTATAAGTAGTGATTTTACCTTTTGTATCTGTAAATTCAATTTTACTACCATCGACATAAGTGACTTCACCATTGGCAGGTGCACGAAATACATAACCACTATTTAAAGCAGCAATACGTTCAATTCCAGTACCAACAAGAGGAGGTTCCGGTTTAATACAAGGGACAGCCTGACGTTGCATGTTTGTACCCATCAAAGCACGAGTCGCATCATCATGTTCCAAGAAAGGAATCATACTTGTAGCTACTGACAAAATTTGATTAGAAGCTACGTCTATATAATTTATATTATCAGATTCAATAAGTTGAGGTTCACCATTTACACGAGCAGAAGTTCTTTCTTCAGTAAAGTAACCATGTTCATCAATTGGAGTAGTAGCACTAGCTGTGATAGTTCTTTCTTCTTGGAAAGAATTCAAATAAACAACTTCACTAGAAACATGAGGTTTTACTTGTACTTCTGTAATATTTTTTTCTTTTTCTAATTTTTTGGCAATATCGGCAGTGATTTTGTCACCAACTTTGACAATACCTTTGACATCCATTTTAGAAATCTCACCTTCAGTAAAAGCAGCTTCATTTTTTACAACACTAATTACTTTTTTGTAAGGAGTTTCCAAGAAACCAAATTTGTTAATTTTTGCAAAAGTAGACAAATGTCCAACTAAACCGATATTTGGTCCTTCAGGAGTAGCAATTGGACAAATACGACCATAATGAGTTCTATGTACATCACGAACTTCGAATCCTGCTCTATCACGAGAAAGACCACCAGGTCCCAAGGCTGAAATACGACGTTTGTGTTCTAGTTCAGCTAGAGGATTGATTTGATCCATGAATTGTGAAAGCTGTGAACTCATGAAAAATTCACGAATAACAGAAATCACAGGACGAGCATTGATAAGTTTGTTTGGTACAATAGTATCCAAATCCATAGTACTCATACGATCACGAATGATACGCTCCATACGAGCAAGACCAATGCGGAAACGATTTTGAACAAGTTCACCTACACCACGAACACGACGATTTCCCAAATGATCGATATCATCAGCTTCTTCTTGAGTCACATTTAGACGAATAATTTCACGTAAAACTGTTAGCAATTTTTCAGGAGATAAAACACGTTGTTCTTTGTCATCGTAATCTTCTTTTTTCAAATTCAAATCAAATTTGATATCGAATTTGTAGACACCAACTTTACCAAGATCATAACGATCGAAGTTGAAAAACATCGCATGGATAAGACTCTTAGCATTGTCAGAAGTAGCCAAATCACCTGGACGAATACGACGATACACTTCGATAAGACCTTCGTCTTCATTTGTTGCAGCATCTTTTTTCAATGTATTTTCAATATAGTCAATATTAGGATGAGTATTGACGTCAGTAAATAATTCTTTGATTTGTTCATCTGTTGAGTAACCAAAAGCACGCAAAAGAGAAGTAGCAGCTACTTTACGTTTACGATCAACTTTTATCCAAAGGACATTGTTTTGATCAGTTTCAATTTCAATCCAAGCTCCACGATTTGGAATGATTTTAGCACCATAAAAACGACGACCGCGACTAAGTTCAGCAGTGAAAAAAGCACCAGCACTACGAATAAGCTGAGTAACGACTACTCTTTCAATACCATTGACGATAAAAGTACCACGATCAGTCATGAGTGGCATGTCACCCAAATAAATTTCTTGTTTTTCAGTCTTATTAGTACGTTTGTTTGCAAGACGAACATTGACACGAAGAGGTGCTTCAAAAGTAATATTTTTCTTGATACAAGTAACTTGGTCAAATTTTGGTTCATCAATATAATAATCTTCAAAATAAATTTCCAAGTCACGACCAGTGAAATCAGTAATAGGAGAAAGTTCATCAAAAAGTTCACGAAGACCTTCTTCAAAAAACCAACTATAAGAAGATTTTTGAATCTCTATCAAATCTGGTGCTTCAACGGCATCGCGAAGTGATGTAAAGAACTGACGTTCTTTGGTCTTAAGTGGTTGACGTCTGTATAGTGGAGCCATAAATATTTATTTATGTTTATTACTTATTATGATTGAAATCATTGACTTTAGTTTAAAGATGAGATCATTCTTTAATCTAAAACCAGCGAATATTAATCTTTATATGTAATTTATTATTAACTAATTTAAACAATCAAGCATGTTGATTGATAAAATCAATAAATAAACTTCTTACAAACAACAAAAAAATTCCTCTTTGTAGAAAAGGATTCTTCTTTCATTTATTTGTGGCAAAAAAATTGAGCCATGTGATCTCCGATAGTCCGTCCCCTGCTTAGTCGCTAATATAGGGGCGATAATACCAGAATTTGGGCTAAATATAGAGAATTTTGCGCAAATTCAAGACGTTTCTGTTAGCATGTTTAGAATACATGAAAAATCGCATTTTGTCAACCAGGAGAACAGGTGGATAACTATTTGTCAAGAAAGCTATTTATTAGCTTATTTTAGCCAAATTTATAAAATCACTTTAATAAGTACTGTAAGTTAACCACAGATTTATCCACATAAACCCTTATACGTTTATAAACATGGCTAATTTTACATAATATAACAAAAAAGTATATAATAAAACCATTATTACTAACAACAATATATGAATCGAAAATATGTCGAATTAGACGAATCTACACTCCATGAAAGTGAAACAAACTTTCGTCATCTTTTAGATGAAGCCCTTCCCCACGCCTATGAGGAAAGATTAACTAGTATCTCTGAATACGCCCCTGAAGAATTAAGTGATGAAGAAGCTATAGACTCTGCTGTAGAAAAAAAGAAAGCAAGCAAACTGATCATTGATGACGAGCCTGGTTTCCCCATATTACCAGAAGACACTAATAGTTTTGAAAGAGCAAAAAATGCCATAAATAAAGAAGCGACAATAGAACAAAAAAAGTTGAGAGACATGTCTACTATCATGGAAGCTATCCTACTAGAGCAAATGTATCAAAATAATTGGCTAACTGCTAATTCCAATTATGAATTATGTCCAACTCATGTTTGTGATGATGTACTTCGGGCTACAGATCTCTATCTAGAATATTCTGATGACGAAGGCAGTTCCCAAGGTCTAGGAATAGATATTACTTTTGCCAGGAGAGAAAAACTGTACATAAAATTGCAAAAAACGATGCAACAAGTGAGAAGTGGAAAACTATCTGAATTGAAATATATACCAAGAGAAAATGAAGATGGAGACTTTGAAAGAACAGCAGTAAACAAAATACCAAGAATAATACTAACTTGTGATAGACCAAAATTGACAGAGCTTATTGCTCTTTGGACAAAAACTAAAAGACCTACAGAAATGTTTGAAAGTAAAAAAGAAGAAAAAGAAAAAATGTACGAACTAGAAAATGAACTCAAAAGCAAAGGAATCCCATATAACGAAATACAAAAACGTCTCAAAGAGCTAAAATCAAAATATACAGAAGAAAAACATGAAGCAAAAGAAAAATTGAGACTACACGAAGTACAATTACAACTTCTTTATGAAGCACAAATCCAACTAGAGGCCTTTATAAAAATAGCCAACCATAAAGAACATTATGACATCATAGAAATCCTTCAATCTAGATTAGATAAAATAAATGGAGCAATAGTACAAAAAATAAAAGACATGCCAAAATTCGCCAAACTCTCCGTTGATCATTTCTATAGAACTGATGAAACTTTCAAAAACATGGTAGACATTTTGAATCTAGAAATTGCAAGCTTATCCAAAAAAAAATCAAAAGAAGATGATACGCCGGCTTTCGTCGCCAGCTATTGACAATAATACAATTTTTTGCTATTTTAGAATGTCGCTTTGACATTCTTTTTTTATTCTTTCTTTTCTTTCAACCCTAGCCAAATGGAGTAAGTTCTTTTAGGCATCGACAACCCTTTTGTCCGAGATGAAAAATGAAGCGCGAGGAGACACGAGAGCCCATCACCCTCTACACCATAAAGGTCGATGAAGGAACCCCCTTCAGCCTATCGGTGCACTGGCCCAATGGGGAAGTAAAGATCTTTCAGGACAAGTACGTGTCCTTTGGGAGTTTCCCACAGGCACAGCGAGTCCTGACAGATGCTCTGGAGAACGAGGAGATCACCACCGAAGATTTCCTCGCTCTCCTCGTGAAGATGTGGAAGATGGGGCTCAAGTAGCCACACAGACCACATCAAGAAGAAATCACGACACTGTCTCGGATATGGGTGTTCTACCAAGATCACCCGTATCCGAGACGACCCCTACTCACTAAAAAATAAAAAACCCCTAGTATCTTCAAGATACTTTTTTTGTTGACAAAATTTTACAATTCAATAAATAAGAGCTATAATAATAAAAACTAATTTAACAAAAATATATGTTCCACTGGAATCAACTTTTAACAAATTTAGGTCTGAGCGAAAATGAATCATTGCTTTATTTGACATCACTTGAAAATGGTCAAAAAACAGTCCAGGAATTATCTACCTTGACCAAGCTATCACGTGTGACTATCTACGCGCTGATTGATTCCTTAAAAAACCAAGGATTGATAACCAGTGTCGAAAAAGGTAAAAAAACACTTTTTGCAGCCGAACCACCCCAAAGATTATTGAACTTCGGCGAACAAAGACTGCAAGATTTGAAAGCCACTGTTTCTGAAATGAAAGCCGGTTTAGATGAACTTGACCTCAAGGCTCGTGGAGAAAAACCTGTAGTAAAATTATTTGAAGGAGATGAATCTTTGAAAGCACTCGCCGAAGATATAGTGCACAGTAAGCCAAAAGAAATTTATGAATTTGAGGACTTAGAAGCTTTTAGAAAAATACCTATAGGTGATGTTGTATTGAATGATCTCTATGGTAAATTAATAAAAATGAAAATAAATAGAAAATTAGTATATGGTACAAGCACTAGACCCCCGAAAAAATTTAGCAATTACGAACAAGTCTACTCTTTTAAACTAGACGGAGAATTGAAAGGTAGTATACTAGCCTATAACAATAAACTCGCATTGTCAGTCTATAAAGACAAACAAATGGTAGTTCTAATAGAAAGTCCAGAACTTGTCCAAACTTTCAAAAAACTTCTTGACCTTTTGATAGATAAAAAAACTAATATCAAAGAAATAAAAGAAGTTAGCAAAGAATAATCCCAAAAACAAAAAAACAGTACAAACAAACTACATACTGTTTTTTATTTTATAAAATGAAGAGGCCCCCGAGCATTGCTGCAAGGGGGCCTTTTTTTGTACCTCGAAAGGTACTAGAGAACCACTCTGATGGCGAACCCGAAGGCTATCCAATGAGTGGATTCATGGTGGATATAACTCTCTCAGTCCACTTCAGACGTCTAGCGTCTCTTTTGTGGTCTGACATTTGTACATCCACCAAAGGGGGGTGCTAATGGCGGTCTCTAGCGACCACCACCTCCCGCACCCATGGTCATCGTCGTCGTCATGATCTCTTCTCCGTCGTTTGGACCGGTGCGTAGGCGAGAACGCCCCGCCGTTTCACCAGTCTCCTAAGTTGCCACTATAATAACATATTTTTGATATTTTGTCAAGAGCAACTGAACATACACCAAGAGTTACCTAGTGAATATAGTCATATAATGTAAATAGAAAATTAAATATACATGGGCTAATATAAGCCTTTTTTATAAATATGTGGATAACTTTGTATAGCAACACTTGACAAGTAGCAGTATTTATGGTATCTTCAGAATGTTTGTAAATGATGTCTTAACAAATTTTGTCATAATAGTAGTAGCTTCAAAAGAAACTATCTCTATGATGTCAAAAGAGGCTTAACTGTTTCTTCTAGCGCATCAGCTACACTCTTGAGCCAAAAAGAGTATGCCTAGAGCTGTGACCATAGATATATATTCTCAACAAATATATATCCGATCCTCTCATGAGGCATCTATAGAATTTTCTATAGTACCGAGTGCGCTGGCCCTCTACCCCACTTGTCGTGGAAAGTTCAGGGTCCGGCAGTCGGTATTATAAATCGATAAAAACATTTCTAATCCCTCAAAGTAAAATCTATTATTTTATTTTGAGGGGAGAAAAATGAAGCATGAGAGGGGTACGAGGATCTTCAATTGGATCTCCAACATCCGGTCAGCTGCCGGTAGGGGAACCGAAAGAGATACCGATGTACTTTCTACTCATGTGAAGAATTGGCGGTGGGGTGAATTTAAACACCTATGACACCGACTGCAAGTGAAAATCTTGCCTCCCTCACATTTTCGGCCGATTGTATTTGCACTAAATACTCTCGGCCCCATCTCACTGGTTATTTTTATGAAAAAATAGTTAGTGCTAATGGAAAAAATCTTTGAAACACACTCCCTTTCCTCTATAAAAATGATCTAATATATCGTTATTATAGAGGAGTGGAAGCAAGACCTCTTACCTAAAGGAAGACGGTCTGCTAGCCGTCTCACGCAGTGGTTGCAGCCACTGTTCTGGGTTAGAATCCCAGCCCCGACGTAGGGGAAGGTCTGAGGAGGCGCTGAAGGTAACTGTTTAGGATTTGTGTAGGTTCTTTTGCCTAACGGGAAAAGTAATCTGCTGCCGAAGACAAGTCCTGGTCGAAAGTATCTGACTGTAGAGTAGCTAACCTCTGCATCAGAAACGATTAGATCCGCGGGTTTAAATCCCGTCCACTCTTCAACATAGTTTGAGAGGGAATATTTGCACAAATAATCTCTCTCACCATCTCATTGTTTATTTTTTTAAAAATAAATAGTGATAATGTTACAAGTCAAAAACCACCACAATACAAGGGGTACCCAGTAGAGTCTCTTTGTCAAAAATTTCTGTGGTGGGAAAATTTGACTTGGAAATTCTATTGGGAACCTCTTTTGTAAGGGGTTCTTTTTATTGTAATTTTTTCACAACGATTTGTTTTTTATAAACATAAAAATAAATTGTTGTGAAAAAACACGACAACCGTAAAGGCCGGTCTCATTTTGTGAGATGTCTGGAGTTACACTGACGGTTGGTGAATTTGCTATACAGTCAAGGAGTCAGCAATGCTGAACGCCCCCCTTTACGATGTCTGGCAGGCTGGTGAGCGCGAGCTTGCCAAGAAAACTCACTGTAGCGACTTCGACCTTCTCATTCAGGGAATGCTTGCCGCAGAGCACCTGATCGAGGCTGGTAACCGCTACCGAGACATCCCCAACTGGCTCGATCTGGGGGATAGCGCCCAAGGCGCTATCACGACGATGTCGCAGGAACTCGAGATTCGTCTCGGACACTTCTGCGATGCCACGAAGGGATCTCCCTCGTACAAGAAGTCGCTTGGCCACCTGCGCAAGCTGGTGTGCCACTACGACACGCTGTACGAGATGATCACCTCCCTGCCCACCAAGCTGTTCAGAGATCTGGACAGATGGTGTATCAACCGTGCAGGCCAGATCATCGAAGAGTTTGGTATTCGTGGAGCCTAACGTCATCTGACGTGAAGCCCCGAAACTAACTCTATGTTGGCGAATAATCCCTAAAAAGATTGTTCACCCATCATTTCAAATTTTGAAAATAAAATTGAAAATTTGAAATGTTGTGATAGACACAACAAAAAGGAGTTCCCGTGGGTAAAACCACCCGGCGTCCCCGATACGAGACTAAGTCTACTCGTGAGAGTACACTTCGTTTCGAAAACAAAACTCTCATCCAGCTCGGTGAACAGCTGAGCAGGTTCCCCAAGAGCCTGATGTCCCGTCCACGCCGGAAGATGCTTCGTCAGTTGAAGCGCCTGAACGCCAAAACGTTCAAGCACTCCCCCGACAGGATCTACCGGCTAATCCGCGGATACGAAATCCGCAAATCACGTTGGGACAATGGGAAAGACCCAGAGCCCACGATCTGTCGCCACCGTTCTCAGTGGGAGACCAAGTTCTCCACTGGCTGGCGAAATCACACGTGATTCGAGTGGGGTGAAAACTGTTTACACAGTGAGTAACCCCAACCAATTCTCAAAAATATTTTAAAATAATAAAAATAAAAAACAATTCGTTCATCAGTATATTTTTCTATAAAAATATAATAACGAACAATTTGATCAAACAGGCTTATAAATTTACCCAAAATCAACTAAGTGAGTAAATTTTTCTACTACAATAAAATGTGATATAATAAAAATAATAACAATTTATTTAAATTTCTATTATGTCTGAAAAAAATCGTGAACATTTTGACCAGGATCAATTAGATCAAATAGATGGCCAATCATTGGTAGAACCTCTAAAATTTGAAACTACACCTGACCCTGATACAGTAAGCGCGTCACTACATGAGTTTGCAGATTTGGACAAACCCACTCTTTTGAAAAAAATGAGAGACAATAAATTTACAAAAACTGTTAGCAATCTTTTGATTGCTTTTTTATTTACAGGAGGAATGGTCCGTGAAAAATTGAAAACTGTAGTAGTAAAAGATGAAGATACCTCAACTGAAACAACAAAGATGGATACACAAAGTAAACAAGGTGAAGGCGTAGGTTTAGAAGGTTTGATAAAAATTGTAAAAGAAAATGATGCAGAAAGTGCTCAAAAAATTGAAGAAGCGGAACAAGGCGTACCCGCAATGCATTTACAAAGTGCAGCAAAAAGCATAGAGATTGGCAGAAGTTGGGCACGTGATTATAAAACTTTTGATATAGCAACTTCTCAAATGGAATTAATTCAGCAAGTATCACAACTAATCTCTGAACAAATAAACGAATATAAGACAGAACTACAAGAAGCCGGCTACAAACTTGATACCAAAACTGTTTTGAATTTAATCAACAATATTGGTATAAAATTCCAAACTCACGCCAGTGTTGAAGGAAATGCAGAAAAAAACCAAAAACTAAGTGAAATCGTTCTTGAAGATGTAAAAGATTTTATTTTGGAAGCTTTTGATAAAGGTGATTTTGGTGATACAGGAAAAATTGATCTAACTTTTGAAGCACTGGGTGAAAAAACTATAACCCCAAAGAAAGAAGGTGTGGACATGCACAATGAACAAGAAACAGTAGAATTAATAAAAAAAGATTTACAAGATTTACAAAGTGAATATGAAACTTTGATTAGTCTCACCAAAGACAAAAAAACATTACACCTACTTAGAAAAGATAACGAGGCTTTAAAAAGATATGCAAAAAGTTTCAAACAAGCAGAAGAAAAAAATGGGAAAGCCATGGAATCTAATCTCATAAAAACTTATAATCGCCATAAAGAAAGATTACCAAAAAAACTACAACAAATCCTCGACAAATATTTACAACGCTTTGTACTACTTACAGTTTCACTAGATACCTCTGAGCTTACTATGGCAGAGATGGAAGGAAAACCAGCAGAAAAAACTGCCACAACTCAAAAATCAAAAACAAAAAAGGAAGAATCAAAAGTTTCAGAGCCATCAGATACTGATAAATCTGATGATTCTACAACAACAATCAGTCAAGCTACCCAAACAAGTAAAATACCACTACCCCATACAGTAGAAGGTATGATCTATAACGAAAAAAAGAACAAAAAAAATGAAAAAACAAAACCTCCTACAGGAGATGGTCCTGAACCGCCAGAACCACCTAATGATGAAGAACCTGAACCTCCTGGTGAATTAGAAGATGTAGATAATGAAGACACAGAACCTCCTGGTGAGCTACCTGATTCTGAAAATGAAAATCCAGAACCTGTACCTCCTGCTGAACAACCACCTAACAATGAAATAGAAGAAAAAAATCCAATCCCACCAAAAAGACCAGGTGAATTGCCGACTCCAATAAATCACCAACCAAAAAACGGTGATGGAGTTGAATTTCCTAAACCTCCTGGTGAGCTACCTGATTCTGAAAATGAAAATCCAGAACCTGTACCTCCTGGTGAATTACCAGATAATGACGATGAAACTATAGATCCACCACCACCACCTCCTCCTCCTCCTCCCCCACCACCACCGCCACCTCCGCCACCTCCGCCATTTAGTATTAGAAAGAAACAACTATTCGAAAGGCCTAAAAATATGCACCCTGTAGACAGAAAAGATACACTGAGACCAAAAACAGGTCATGAACATCCTACACGTAGTAGGAATGCAAAACCAAATAGAAACAGAGGCAAACAAGGTGGTATAGGATTAGGAAAACACGGTTAATAAAACAAAAAACAGACTTATAACAAAGTCTGTTTTTTATAATAAAAATATAATTTATCTAGGTTAGGTTGGAATATACTTATCAATCACATCTAAAATTCTTTCATAGCCACCTTCTTTGAGAGTTTGAGCAAAATCACTATGGTTATTATATTTAACATTTGTACCAGGATCAAGGATTCTGTACTTTTTTTGAAATTCGCTAAGTGGTAGTCTATTATTATTTTCATCATAAGCCGCTTCTTTAAAAGTCCTAAAAGCTTCCAACATATTTCCACCATTTGACAATATCCAATTTTCTACACCAATACCACCGATAGAACCATGCTCAACTTTCTTATATGCACCACCTTCAGTCAACACTTTTTTAGTAAGTACAATATTAGCTTTTACGTCATCATGAGCTTTTTCTCCCACATTTTCTTTTATCCAAGACAATCTATCTCTTACAGCGTCATGGGATGCATACAAGACATCTCCAGACTTTCCCACAAAAGCAATATCTATTCCAATTTCTTTTCCACCAATATTAGCCTTGAGTATACGCAATTGACCCAAGTCTGTAGTGTCTGTTCCTGCCAAAGTTACAACTTCATCACTACTTTTGTTGACACCAAATCTATTACAAAGCAAACCAATCACTTCTTTAACTTTCGAAGCATCTGAACTATCTAGTCTGAGTATTAAATCAAAATCAAAATCACCTAGTTTGTTTGTACCTCTGCCTGTAGACCCAGAGCTAGATAATTCAGCTCCAACAATACTCATGTCCAAGTCATCTTTTAATGGTATTTCACTTTCTACTAGCACTTCAGAAATTATCCCTCTTATCCCTTCAAACATCTCCAAAATATCACCTCTTTCATTTTTCATTTCTTCTGATAATTTTTCTATTTCTGCACTATGCGCCATATCTTGTGACATCTCTACGATTTCCATATCATCACCACTATACAATTCGACACCTCTATAAAAACGACGATACTCCTCATACATCTCTGGTGTAAAAATTATTTTACCTGTTTGATCTGTGACTGGGATATAATATCCATTCTCAACAATGTCCAAAAACAATGTTTCATGGTTTCTTTGATCAAACTCTTGCTCCAAAATAAGAAAATCTATTTCTGTAGCAGACAGACCAGTTCTAATTCCATAATGCTCTTTGCCAAGTATTGGTGATAAATATAATTCATACTTACCGCGATCATAATCATTCACCATTTCACTATCAGTATTTCTGGTTATATTATATTGACCTCTATCTTTTACTACCATAAGTACATCACCATATCCAGTGGAAATAGATGTTCTTACGATAGTCTCAAAATCCTGAATTCCTTCAATACTAGAGTCCATCAATTGAAAATCTATATCATGGGGTGTGAAATCAGACGTAGCACCAGCTCCAATACACTCTCTAGCAATTGGACCTGATTCTAGAATAACCCCCATACTAGAACCATCAGTACCCTTCAATAAATCTCCTCTGTTAATTTTCAAATAACCATCTGGTGCAGCGCTCACCATATCCATAGATCTTTGATGAGCTATAGCTTTTGATGTCTTCATTCTTGTTAATACATCTTCAATACTTTTGTAACCGAGTTGTCCACAAAACAGAGTTATCATGTTTTCACTGACAGTGTTTCCACTCTCCATCCCAAGAGATACGCTTATTTGATCCAAACTAGATTTCAAATTTTTGTAAGAATCTTTTATTTGATCAATAGTCAAATCACTATTTAATTCCACTCCAGATTCTATAGAATGTAGCTGCGAACTCAAAAATAATGTATTTAATTTTGTTATAAAATGTTCTAATTTCTTTAGTTCTCTTTTTGTTGGCTCATGTTTTCCATCTCCCTCTACTTGAGCTAACATAGTTTCACCTTCTTGAAGTGATTCCAAAAATAAACGCAAAGATCTATTATCAGAATCAATATGAACCTTTAATAAATCTCTAAATATAGTACGAAATCTCTTCGGACCTTCTATACTACGCAAATAGGGACTAGTAACTTCCAACTTCAAGTTATCATCTAGTCTCTTTTGAGGATACAATGTTTCAAACACTCGATAAAGCTTTCCCACTAAAGGTAGATTATTCTTTACAAAAATACTTTCAATAGTGCGATAAGCCTTGAGAGGGTTGTCTGCTTTTATTACTTCAGCAACTAACTCAAAAGAAATATGTTTAATTTCTTGAGAAGGACTGGAATCTATCAAACCCAAAATTTCTATATATTGTTCCTTCTCTTTCCTATTAAGAACTAACATATTTTCTACAGTTTTGTATATTTCATGAGCAGTAACAATTGACAAATTGTTATCCTCAATAATATCAACAACTTCATTAACAGCTTCAACTATTTCCGTAATATTTCTTTCTCCCTCAAAAACAAATTTGGAAATACCTTTGCCAATGAAAGGTAACTTACTATTAGAAAGTTCGTTAGCCACAGATACTAGATTTTCTATATCTCCTACGTTTTCAAATAACTTAGACATAAGGGCTGGTGCAAGATGTACATGCTTTGAGTTGTTGTATATACGCTGGACTTCATTCAAAGAATCTACAAACTCATTCTGTTTTTCTGCATCCATTAGGGCAATTTTATCACCATTTTTGATTATAAGATTAGAGATCTCTTTGTTATAATTTTTATCAAAATCTTCTCTATGATTTGAAAAGAAGTCCAAAAGTTTTTCTCCTGAATCTGGATTTTTAGAAACAGTATCTAACAGAGCAGAAGTATCTATTTTAAAATCCAAATTAGCTAATATATTACCAACCAAGTCAAACATACCCATATTTCCCTTGACATCCATTAACAAAGTTTTTACGTCATTCGTCTGCAATTGATTTAATGAATTACTAATTTTTTTGAAAAAAGAAAATACTTCTTTTAGACTAGCAGGATCTTGCTGATACATTATACTCAAATCTCTATTAAACATATTAAAAATATGTTTATATTGACTACTAAAAACAGAGACTTCTTTTGCAAAAAATTTTAGTCTCTCTACGTCATCAGCACTATTATTTTTTAAAATTTCGACAAAAAATTCTTCCTCATTATTTTCATTTATTATACCATTATCATACATTTCAATGAGAATTTCCAAAAAAAATTTTTTCATCTTGATTTTTGTATAATTCAGCCAAAGACGCTGCATAATCATCATCAGATATATCAACTTTATCTTTAAATATTTCTCTAAAAAAAAGAATATCCTGAGGTCTGTGTTTCAAACAGGCATTGTATATTTTTTTGAACTCATCATCTGACAATAAATCCTCTGCCACAATACGATCATACATCATTTTCAATGAACCTAAATTCAACTTTGCAAGTGTTGTAAGCCTATTGTCTCTTTTAACTATATCTTTTATCATATCTAACTGAACCACACCTCCACCATTCGTAAAAGCATTGCTGATTTGCCACACCATATTATTATCAGAATCTTTAGACCACATCATTTCTGCCAAAATATCTAATTTGTCTGCAAAATATTCTTTTGTTTTTATTCCTTTTTCTTTTTCAGGTAGATTGCTATCCAAACTAAGCCAAAAATGAGAAACTATCTTTTGGGAAATTACAACCTTATTAAAATCATCTGGTAATTCACGATAAAAGTCCACCACACTTTTAACTCCACTTTCTAGACCTTCTACAAATAAACTTAAAATACTATGTTCTAAATCATAACGACGTATAATATTTTTCTCTATTCTATCTTTAAGTTTATTACTTTTTAATAATGATAAAATTGATTTTTTATCTTTTAATCCTAATATCATTGAGTAATGATATTCCAATGAATCCGTGCTGTCTGGCAATTCTTCACAAAATTTCAAAGCGTCAAGCGGTGATTTTGCCAATTCATCGTTAAATCTTTTCTGTATAATTTCTCTAAAGAAGTCCCTTCCTAACGTCTTTTTGTATTCTCTATCATGTAAACTCAATGCTAATAACAAATTATCACCTGACAATTCAATTAAAATATTTTCCAATATCATTCTAGAACGATATTTTTCTAAAAATACGGAATATTCATTGAACTTAAGAAAAATTTCTTGATAATTTTCTGAATTAACTGTTGTTTTACTAAAAGCATCCTCAGTTACATAACCCAAATCTCGAACACCGATAATGCTATCTGTATTTATTTCATTTTTTTGTAATAAACTATATAATTTCAAAACTTCAAACGGCTGAACATCTTTTAAGCCATTTATAATCTCACGTATTTTATTTTCAAAACCTTTTTTGATTTCTAGTCTAATCTTTCCATCACCTATTACGCTTTCATCAAGTGATGCTGAGTATATTGACAGAGCCCATTCAATGTTTGTGTCAATCTTCCCCATGATTCTGTCCAAACAATCTTCAACAATAAAAGCATTTTTTTTCTTTTCATTTTTACTATTTAATAAATCCTTTTCTCTTTTCTCATAAAGAAGATTGTCTTTTATATCATCATTACTATATTTAGCTTGCGTCATTACATCTTCGTTCAAAGCTATAACATCAACCCCAGCGAGTGTTAGTATCACACTATATTCATTAATTAATATTAATCTTGATTCTAAATTTTTTATTTTTGGTAAAACTTTAGTTATTAATTCTTTAGGATTCTTTTCCATATACTTTAACAGAGGGACCAAATCTTGATTACTATGATAAATAGCATCATATAATTTTTGTCTATCATGAATATTTTCACTACAAAGATGATTTAACACTTCAATAGATTGTTGAACTTCAATTGAAAACTCTGGATTTTCGATGTCAAAACCTTCTTCTACCTTTTGTATATCTTCAATAATATCTGCCCTTTCTTTACTCAACTCTGAAATATTTGATAAATTTCCGTCTACTTCTATAGGCAAAATCGTTTTTTTGAGCTTTTTTATTTCGTCTTTCTTTTTTTCTTCTACTCGTTTTCCCACATCATCTATAAGACCCTCTAGATCAAGATCCCCATCAAGATCAGTATCTGTATCGTCGCTTTCTAAAAAATCCAATTCTCTCTCCCACCTTTTCGAAGAAACTCCAAAAGAATCTAATGCCTTTAACAATAAACTTGTTTCTTGTCTTTCTTGCTTACTATCAACAACCTCCAATTTTTTTAAAGATTCTTTATTTTTCATATATTCTCCATTAAATCTTTTCTTATTTTTTCAATTTTCATTCTTACTTTTTCATTTTCTATATTTATACACAAATTATTTATTCTTTTTATAAGTTTTTCTTTTGTTTTTTGAAATTTCCCATAACTTCTCATTACTTCCAAAATTTCATTTTTTATTTCTATTTTATTCATAAACAAAAATTAATAAAAAAATATCTTAAAGTATAACTTTATAAACATTTTTAAACAAAATAAAATTGAAAAAATAAGAGTAACTTTATCTAAAATTACTCTTAGTACTCAAACCTTGACCTACCATTATGAGTATGATCATCATCTATTTCTTCTTCGGTACTATCGTCCTCTTCCTCGTCATCAGTTTCATCCTCTTCTTCCTCATCTATATCAACATCGGCATATTGATCTTCAGTTTCTTCTTCTGTTTCATCCTCTTCATAATCTTCCTCAGTATTTTCTTCTTCTTCGACTTCGTCCTTTTCTTCAACATCTTCATCTTCTGGATCAGTAAAGACATTGTGTTCACCTCCTGCAACTCTTGTACGCCCCACAGTTTCGGCTGTAACAAGTATTTCACGAGCTTTGGCACCTTGAGAAGGTCCTACAATACCAGCCTCTTCTAGCTCGTCTAGGATTCTAGCGGCTCTCGCATAACCAATCTTCAAACGACGTTGGAGAAATGACGCACTGGCTTTTTCATATTTTATAATTATTTCTTTACATTCTTCAAATAGAGGGTCTTGATCGTCAGCTGTCCCACCAAACATATTCATAGTACCATTACTTCCACCTTTTTTACTTTCTATAATAGAAATATCATATTCTGGTTCTTCATCACCTTTTAAATATTTTACAACATTTTTTAGTTCACTCTCAGAAATATAGGCACCTTGAATACGAATTGGTTTACCAAATTCAGCAGTTTGAAAAAGCATATCACCACGACCAATAAGTTTTTCCGCACCAGAAGAATCCAAAATAGTACGTGAATCTACAAGAGAAGCCACTGAAAAAGCGATACGTCCAGGAATATTTGCTTTCATAAGACCAGTAATAACATCAACACTAGGTCTTTGGGTAGCTACAATTAAATGAATACCCACCGCACGAGCCATCTGAGCAAGACGAATAATACCTGCCTCTACTTCACCGGCAGCTGTCGCCATAAGATCGGCCAACTCATCGATAATGAAAACAATCTGTGGCATTTTGTTAGCTTTGAAAGCTTCATTGTAGGAAGTGATATCTCTACTACCAACTTTGGACAAGACTTCAAAACGTCTATCCATCTCACCAATACACCACTTGAGAGCATTGACTGTTTGTTGGGTATTGGTAATAACAGGAGTAAGCAAATGAGGGATACCATTGTATAAAGTGAGTTCTACTCTTTTTGGGTCGACCATAATCATACGAAGAGTTTCCGCAGTATTTTGGTAGAGTAGACTCATTATAATGGTATTCATACAAACAGTCTTACCACTACCAGTAGCACCAGCAATCAAAAGATGAGGCATTTTTGGTAAATCTGCAAACCAAGTTTTGCCACCAACATCTTTACCAAGAGCTACCATCATATTGTGTGGTCTTTTTTCAAATTCTTTTGCTTCCAACAATTCACGAAAAGAAACAATAGCTGATTTTTCATTTGGGACTTCGATACCAACTAAAGATTGACCTGGTATTGGTGCTTCAATACGAATAGGATGAGCAGCCAAAGTCAAAGCCAAATCATTGGACAAACTAGTAATTTTACTCAATTTTACACCTTTATCAGGTTTTAGAGAATATTGTGTCACGGTTGGGCCAACACGAACTTCTCCCATTGTCACACCCACATTGAATTCATTGAGAGTACTGTGAATTATCTCTGCATTAGATTTTATATCACCACTAGTTGGCTTACCTTTTTTGGTAGTAAGAAGTGATAATGGTGGTAAATTTTTGATAATAACCCTCTTGGACCAGACATCATTTTTCTTTTCTTCTTTTTCTTTGAATTTTGGAATTTCTTTTGTATCATCTTCATCTTCGTCATCATCCTCTTCAATATCTTCTTCCTGTTTTTGGATACGTTTACTAAGAAAACGACGGCCATGTTTTTGGGTTTCTTCCTCTTCATCCTCGTCTTCATAATCTTCGTCATCATCCTCATATTCATCATCTTCAGTCTCGTACTCACCTCTAATTTTGACTTCAGATTTGTGGCCACTTGGTACAAAAAGTTTTTTGATAACAAAAAGAATACTTCTACCTAGCCAACCCAAACCTTCGAATATTTTTTGATGGATAAGAACAAAAGCTGTAAGAGTAGTATTGAAAATAAGAAAAACAGAAATCAGACCTACACCAAAAAATATTACATAACTAGCAATACTTTTTAAGTATTCTTTCATAGGCCAAGCCATCATACCAAAAACACCTCCACCATGACCATTTAAAGCTTGATAAAACATTTCACTAGTATCAAATTTTAGATGACTAATACTTGAAAATGAAATTAAAAAAAGCAAAGAACCTATAATATGGGTTGGTTTGTAATCATACTTTCCGTCGTTTATAAGAAACCAGGATATTATCAAAATTATTATAGGTACAGAAAATTTAGTAATACTTCCAAAAAGAAAACTTAAAATAATATTGATCATGACACCAACAAAACCAGCTTTTTCAAATAAGCTCAATGTTATTATTATAGCTAATATAATTAGCAATACCGCAATAATCCCACGAGAAAGTGTAGGATCTAAACGCGATGATTTTTTCTTTTTACCTTTTGCCATATTTTTGTAAATACATTATATCATGTTTTCATAAGTCTATAAAGTCTAAAAGTTTATAAAGTCAAAAGTTTGTAAAATACAAAAAAACAGACTCTTTCGAGACTGTTTTAATGTTTTTATGTTCTAGTGTTTTTATGAAACTCTATTCTTCTACATCTTCTTTCTCGCCAGCTTTACCTTTTTCTTCTTCTGGTGCATCCCCTAGTTTTACAGCTTCCCAAACTCTAGTCTTGATTTCTGCCATCATCTTTGGATTTTCACGCAAGAATTGCTTGGCTTTTTCTCTACCTACTCCCAACTTCTCTTCACCGAAGCTATAACTGTTACCAGATTTGTGAATAACGTTGTAAGTCACACCAGTATCAAGCATATCACCAGCTACAGAGATACCTTCATTGTACATGATATCAAATTCTGTAGTACGAAAAGGTGCGGCGACTTTGTTCTTCACGATTTTTACTTTTACTCTGTTACCAATAATCTTGTCACCTTGTTTGATTTGAGCACTACGACGGACTTCGATACGAACTGAAGAATAAAATTTGAGAGCATTACCACCAGTAGTAGTCTCAGGATTACCGAAGAACACACCAATCTTTTGACGAGTTTGGTTGATGAAAATTACCACAGTACGAGTCTTAGATACTATACCTGTCAGTTTACGCAAAGCTTGAGACATAAGTCTAGCTTGCAAGCCCATATGACTATCTCCCATTTCACCTTCGATTTCAGCTTTTGGAACAAGAGCTGCAACAGAGTCGATAACGACGACATCCACAGCATTGGAACGAACAAGAGTTTCTAGAATTTCTAAAGCTTGTTCACCAGTATCAGGTTGAGAAATATATAAAGCATCGACGTCCACACCAATTTTCTTGGCGTACTCTGGATCAAGAGCATGTTCCGCATCGACGAAAGCTGCGATACCACCAAGCTTTTGCACCTCAGCCACGATATGTTGAGCAAGAGTAGTTTTACCAGAAGCTTCTGGTCCAAATACTTCGATAATACGTCCACGAGGTACACCACCGACACCAAGAGCGATGTCCATTGATACTGAGCCTGTCGACACGGCATCCACTTCCATAGTCTTGGCTTCACCGAAGCGCATGATGGAGTTGTCACCATATTTTTGTCTAATCTGATCGATTGCTGTCTTAGCAGCTTCCATTTTTGGATTTTCTTTCTTTGTTGCCATAATATTACTTAAATTACTTAATTTATACGTGTCGCGAGAAGGGTTAAAACCCTTTTTTCGCGAAAAAGACAGGTCAATTTTTAGATTAAAAAAGAGGTAAAACCCTCTCCTCCGTGCTTAATTTTACACTGTTATAGATATGGTGTCAAACTTGTTTTTTGGGATAAGAATGGTATACTGAAACAACTATCAAATTTAAACAAAATAGTAAATTAAAAAAGGTATATGCCAAATTTAACCCTAAATATTTCTGCTGATTCTGTGGCTTGGTATGGGGCTATTGTAGCCACTATTAGTATGATACTAGTTTCATATAATGTATGGAGAGATAGAGCTAAGGTCATTGTTAGTCATCAAAAAGGCATGAAAATTATAAATGCCATACCTCCATATTCAGAAGATAAAGATTATCTAGTTGTAACAATAACAAATAAAGGGCGTCGACCTATTCGTTTAGGTGTGGTAGGTTTATTTTGTGAATCTGGAGAATCTCTCCTATTATCTAATAGTCTTTTGGATGATCCTAAAAATATTCTTAATGAAGAAAATCCAGAAGCTACAGTAATGGCAGAACAAAAAGATATAGATTTTTTAAAAGTATTATATATTCAAGTGTTTGATAAAGCAGGAAGAAGTTATAAACAATATTTATCACAATTTCCTACTTTTAGAAGATTTTGGTATAAAATAAAAAATTACTTAATGAATAAAAAAGATAACAAATAAATATATGCCAGAAACAACACCAAACTCCTACAAAAAAATCGCCAATTTCTTATTTGAAGTCGGCACCATGCGCAAACTTCCTCGCATGCACCAGCAAGTCTTACTTACCCAAGATTTATCTGACAACATCGCTACTCACTCTTACCGCGTCGGACTTGTAGCATGGTTTCTGGCCAAACTAGAAAATGCTGATCCATACAAGACTACTCTCATGGCTCTCACTCATGACCTGGGTGAAATCCGTAGTGGTGATCACAACTACATTCACAAAAAATACGTAAAGATCTTCGAAGAGGAAATAATAAAAGACCAACTAGGTGATTTACCTTTCCCAGACTTATTTGATATGAGTACAGAATTCGAAAAGCGTGAAAGCAAAGAAGCAATCGTCGCCAAAGATGCTGATATGATAGACCAGATACTATTGCTAAAAGAATACACACACCAAGGCAATCAAGAAGCAGCCATCTGGCTCCACGGTAAAGGTGAAGGACAAACAGAAAATATCCAATACAAAAGTCTCAAGACTGAATCCGCCAAAAAGTTGGCAGAAGAAATATTGGCTGGTAAAATATCTGAGTGGTGGGAAAATATTTATACCAATAAAAATAGATAATATGAACAAATACTCCGAAGAAAGACCTTGGGGCAAATTTGAACAATTTTGTCACAATGAACAAGTAACTGTAAAAATAATTACCGTCAAACCAAATTCTAAACTTAGTCTACAGTATCATCACAAACGTGACGAATTTTGGCGAGTGATCGGAGGAAGTGGACAAATCATTATTGGAGAAGAAATTATTGATGTACAAAAAGGTGATGAACATTTCATACCCAAAGAGACAAAACATCGTATCATGACAAATGAAAATAGTATGGAAATTATGGAAATATCTTTTGGAGAATTTGATGAAAATGATATTGTCAGATTGGAAGATGATTATAATAGAAAATAAAAATAATTAAAAAAATAAAAACGACTTCAAGTCGTTTTTTTAATCTATGTAATCTATTTTAAAATCAGTGTAATCAATGTTACTTCAAAGAAATACTACCATTATTTTTATAAATCACGTTTCTCACTTCTTCTGTCGTCTTGCCATGTTTATTTTTAGCTTCGATAACAAAAGTATTGATACCTGGTAAAAGATTTATACTTTGGCTAAAGTTTCCATTTTCATCATTTTTTATTACTTCTTCATTGATAGTAATCTGTGTTTCAGGATTAGTCTTACCATGTACATCAATAAAATTGTTATTACTAATATATCCATTTTCAGGTGAAATCACGACCAAATCTGGTGGTGTCAAAATATTATTAACATGAGACCCAAGAAATAATAACAAACTTCCTATTACCAAACTAAACAAAACAAAACGCAAAACACTCGGCATGTTGCTAAAATAAAATCTACTATATTTTAATTTTGGAGTATTATTTTCTTGTGGGACATATGTCAATTCTTCATTAACAAATTGATCAACAAAACAAGTAGGATCTTCACCAAGAGCTTTGACATATTTTTTGACAAAATTTTTCTTGTAGAGACTTGTCTGTGGGATATCTGAAAAACGACACTCTTCTAATGCTTGTAAATATAATTTGTTTATCTTAGTTCTCATTTCCAATTCAGACAAAGAAACTTGTTTCTCTTGACGCAAAGATTTGAGTCGGAAACAGACTCTAGCAGTAGGAACTAAACATTTCTTTTTGAAATGTGTATCGGTCATAATTATTTATAGATAACACTGATTTCCACATCCGTATAATAATGATGTAATATTTCTTGCCAACTAATTCCTTCTTCATCAGCCATATAAGCAGCATCGCGAGCACTCATACCAACACCATGACCGTACATCGCTTTGCCATCACGCAAATCATAAGGAGCTGTTACAGAAACCAACCAAGGTTTGGCACTTCCTCCCCAGACATCAGTCCAATTTCTAGTACGACCATCACTAGTACTGTAGTATGGTGTAATGACGATATCATTGTTGTAAGTAACCATATATCCACGAGTAGCTTTTTGAGCAGCTGCAACATTTGGCATCAGTACTTCACTTGCATAACCAAGATAAAGCTGATCACCAGTATGAGCTACTACATCGAAATTTCTGGCATCATGTTTGGTAGTATATTCTTTGACATAATAAGCATAAGTACGAGCCGCAGTCAGCAAAGCTTTTATATATTCAGTTGGTCCTGCATTGGAAGTCTCAGCAATACCAGCTACATAATCTTCCATATAAGTTTCTTCAATGACATACACATCATCACCATTGTTTATCTTACGAAGTTCCATCGTACCACGATATTTGTTGAAGTTTACAGGACCTTTCCAAGTGACAGCTCTATTGTAATTTACAAGAGTAAAAACTGCATGTAAATTGTTTCTAGGAACAAGACGAACAAAATCTTTACCAGAAAAATCTAATCCCACAGAATTGAAATAATATATTCCATCTTGATAATAAGTAGTAGCAGGTACTCCTTTACCCAAAATACCTTGCATGACATCTCCGGCATATACTACATAATCATCTTCATCTGATAAGAATTTTACTTTGTCTTCTGGATTTTGCCAGACACCTATTCTAATAAAAGGTTCTTCTGAAAGTCTAGGCACTTCGTTAATAATATTATTATTGTTAGTAACATTTTCTACATAATTTGGAGCATTGGAAGTGACAGTAACGGGAATATTTATGTCTAAACCACTCACCTGACTATCATCTGCTTTTAGTTTCAAATTCAAGGTATAACTTCCTGCTTTAGCAGGAGCAACAAAGCTAAAAGTATCACGGATGACGTCCCACTGAGCAACTTTTTTGTCTTTTTCTAAAACAGTATTATTATCCTTCCAAGTTGCATCGGCAAAAGTCAAATTGTTCAAAGATTCACCAGCCAAAGAAACAGGGCTATTGGCAACTATAGAATATTTTTGCCAAGTAGCTGTACCCAAATTTTGTACACCCAAGATAACACTCACCTTTTCTCCACCTCTTGCTGTCACATTTTTGGTATTCAAAATAAATTGTTTAGCTTTGTATTCGTTGGAAGTAGTTACATCCTCTGTTTTACTTATTTCTTCGGTAACTTTTGTCTCTTCTTGTACGGAAGCAGTTTTTGCTACTACATTTATTTTTAGATAAAAATAACCATCCTTCAACCAAGAATAGTTTTCAGCTGCCAACCAAAATTTTTCAGTATAAGTACCTGTCTTTTCTGGAGCTGTAAGTTGTAAACTTAAAGTTCCTACTTCACCAGGCTTTACAGCACCTGAAATTTTGGAAGTTTGACTTTTGCTCACCCAACTACTAGCAGAAAAATCTGAACTATGATAACGAGGTTCCATAGTATAAGCTGAAATGTAATTGCCAGAACTAGCATTCCAAGTCTTGGTGCCTACATTTTTGAATTTTATGTCCACAGTGATAGTACTACCAGCTTCTATTTTTACAGGGTCAGAGATACTCTGACTAACATATTTGGCAGCAAAAGAATCATCTCTTATAGAAACGTCAGGTAATGCAGCTTGAACAACAGAAGGACTAAAAGCAAAAGAAGTAATAAAAACAAGAGAAATGATGAAAAATGAAAAGATTTTTTTAAAAAACATAGTTGAATTTAGACAAATTAAATAAATTTATAGTCTTCTAAAATTATAGCATATTTTACTACTTTTCACCAACATTTTAGACTACCCCAGAATTAGCAAAATTATCATGTTTATCAACAATTAGTTCACAATAAAATTTCTAACAAAACGATTGCTAATTTTAGCTAATTTTGTTAAACTTCTAATATTAGTTGATAGCCTTTCTGGCTTTTCAAGCCTTTTAAGCATTTTTGTTATGTCTCTTGGTAAAAAAATCGCCCACAATACTATTACTCAAATGACAGGAAAAATACTTTCTACTTTCTTGGGATTGGCAGCTATGGCGATGCTCACCCGATATCTAGGTGATGAAAAATTTGGTTGGTATATTACTACTATTTCCTTTTTAGGTTTTCTTGGGATACTAATCGATTTTGGGATGACACCAGTGACGGCACAAATGCTTGGTGAAAACAAATTTGAAAAGACAAAACTTTTTAGCAATATTCTTACCTTTAGATTCTTTACAGCACTTATTTTTTTAAGTATTGCTCCTCTTACAGCTTTTCTTTTTCCATATCCTCATACTGTAAAAATAGCAATTTTATTTACTTCTATTTCTTTTTTTGCCATTACTCTCAATCAAGTTTTTATTGGTTTTTTACAAGAAAGGCTTACCATGCAAATCCAAGCATTCGGCGAGGTAATAAGCAGAATAGTTTTGGTAGTCGGACTTTTTTTGGCGATATCTGGTCGTGCCAGTTTTTATACACTTATGTGGGTGATAGTTGTTGCAAGTATATCATATACTCTTAGTCTATACTTATATATACGCAAAAAAACAAAAATTACTTTCAGTTTCGATAGAAAAATTTGGCTTACTATACTCCAAAAAATGTGGCCAATTGCTATTGCTATAATTTTCAATGTCGTCTATTTACGTGGCGATGTCTTGGTCCTTAGTTATTTTAGAGAACAATCTGTTGTAGGTATTTATGGGGCCGCTTATCGTGTCATAGATCTAGTAATACAGACAGCAATGATGGTTATGGGAGTCATGTTACCTCTACTAGCCAATTCTTGGGTAGCTGGTAACAAACAAGAATTCCAAGAACGTTACCAAATGTCCTTCGATGCCATGATGCTTATTGCACTCCCCATGTTTACAGGATTATTTTTGTTGTCACATCAAATCATGCTCTTTGTAGCAGGAGAAAGTTTTTATTTATCAGGAGACGCTCTCAAGATCCTATCTCTTGCAGTATTGGGAGTATTTTTAGGTGGTATCTTTGGCCATCTAGCGGTAGCCGTAAACATGCAAAAGAAAGTAATGTGGGTATATATTAGTAATGCTATCATTACTCTCATAGGATATCTTATCTTTATTCCTCGCTATGGCATGTATGGTGCCGCTTGGATGACCGTCTTTTCAGAATTTTATACAGCTTTGCTGGTATTTTTTAGCATTAGAAAAAGTTTTTATCAACCATTAAAATTAAAACTATTTTTGAAAATAATTTTGGCCAATATTATCATGGGCCTCTTCATAATTTTGGTATTAAAAAAATTGCCATTATTAATGACAATTATTTTCAGTGGCCTAGTCTATATTCTGGTACTTATAATCAGCCGAACAGTTAGCAAAGAACAATTGAAAGATCTGTTGACTCTAAAAAATTAGTTCAACTTTTTATCTTTTGTCTTGTCATATTCATCTATGACAATAAAGGCTATGGACCAAAAAAGTAACGCTAAATCATTGTTAAAATAAGGAACATCCACAAGTCCCTGTACAAAAAAAGAAGTTAGTAGAGCAAGTAAAATTGCTTTATTTTTTTTGTTTGTAATCTTCCAAATATTTTTGATAAGCAAAACAAAAATGAAGAAAAAAGATAACATCCCAACAAGTCCAACTTCTGACCAAAAATTTAAAAAAATATTGTGAGGAAAAGTAAGAGGTTCAAGAGTAAGAGGATCACGCCTAGGATTTTCAATAGCATCGTAAAAATTACGAAGACCAGCACCAGTCACAAATTGACGAGGAGACTCGGTCAAATAATCCCAAGTATATTCAGCCAAAACAAATCTATTACTACCAGCTCCATCCTGAAACAAGACGATAGAACGAAAAGTAGGGATTGCCAACACAATTATCATTCCTAATACTACCAAACTTATACTAATCTTTTTATATCCAACAAAAAAAAGATAGACAATAATTGCAGCCGCAAGTGCCACCCAAGCACCTTGTGAAAAAGATACAAAATTAGCTAATAAAATAATAAATAAAACAAAATAATAAAAATATTTTTGTAATTTGGTTT
>PFPL01000043.1:0-278 GCA_002793035.1 Candidatus Magasanikbacteria bacterium CG_4_10_14_0_2_um_filter_33_14 | reverse complement strand
GTTTTCAATTTGTCATGCAAAAGCAAACTCAAAAATAAAATCGGCAAAGTAAAAAGCCCAATTGCATTTGGTGTGGTATAAACACTATTCATACGACCATAAATAGTCATACCAAAATGAGGAAAGGTCCAATGTAACAAGAAAAATATTTCTTGTGCTACAGCTATCAGACTAACCAAAAAAGCACTAAGTAGCAAAGCCCAAATCATTTTCATTTTGGAAAAATGTTCTCTACGTCCAATAAGCACAAAAAACAATATAATGGGTTCAAGAAAAAA
>PFPL01000056.1 GCA_002793035.1 Candidatus Magasanikbacteria bacterium CG_4_10_14_0_2_um_filter_33_14 | reverse complement strand
GTAAACATATGCACGGTTTAACACCTTATCAAAAATTTCTATCCACACAATCCAAAGTGTAACCCTTGATGGGTAACCGTACAGATTATGATATATTAATATTATTCAAATTTTTAAATAAAAAAATATGTCAAAAATAAAAAAACAATGGGATATAATCTCAGACGAAGAACGTCAAAGTTACGTTAGCAAAATAATTACTTTCTTCGCCGAAGAACGTGATGAAGAAATTGGCGTCATAGCTGCAGGAGAAGTCTTGGATTTCTTCTTGGAAAACTTCACCAAACCTATTTACAACAAAGGAATTGAAGAAGCAAAAGAGATGATAAAAGAAAAAATGGATGACTTAAGTGTCGACTTAGATACCATGAAACAAAAAATAGACTAAGAAGTCTATTTTTAATTTTGAAAATATAAATATTTTAGGCAGGATAGTAAGGTATACCCAAAAAATCTGCTCCTTTCTTAGTTATAACTAAATTTTCGTATTCTCTATACATACTATCACGCTTTTTTATTGACTCCATATAGCCCAATGTAGCTAGCTTTCTATATATATTAGAAACTACATTAGGAGAAATATCAAATCCGAATAATTCACTAAGTGATTTAGACCAATAACGTAAACGATATTTTCGTTCAAATTGCCCACCTCTATGCGCTGCATATAAAACAAGATAAGTTATGTCTGCGTCATTTCCTACTCCTTCAAGTTTTCTTTTTTTATCAAGACCACTCATTTCTGCTAGTAATTTATTATATTTATCTCTATCTACTTCATAAATATAACCACCTGACATATTTTTGTTGCTGCCACCCTTAATTAAGATCCCCTGTTCTTCAAGTTCTTCAAAAATTATATTCTGTTGTTTTTCTGAAACCTCAGGAAAGCCAGTCAACCTTGTAAGTGCTAAAGATTTATCTTCAGACAGTCCCATTTTTGCAGGGTATACTTTTTTAAAAAAATTGAACATTTCTTTGATTGTTTCTCTTTCTTCTTCATTAAATACTTCCCACCATTTGCGTTGTCCTTTTTCAACTTCTGGTATCCCCAACATATCAGGATTTATACCTATTGATTCTACCATATAATTAAAGATTTTAATTTAAAAATAAAAATTTACATTTAGAACATTCCTCCACCACCAGTAAATACCTTATACAAAAAAGTAATCAAAGGTACAAGAGCACTAGAAAACAAAAAGATAAAAGCGATTAAAATAAAAAAACCATATTGCTCCAAAATTTGTTTTACCTTCCACATTGAATCTGGCAATACAGCAAATAACACCTTGGAACCATCAAGAGGAGGGATTGGCATGAGATTAAATACAGCAAGCATAATATTGGCGTATACTATTATAGAAAACAAATCGACCATGTTAAACATAAACTGACTTGTAATAGGTACAAATCTAATAATCATAGCAA
Organism: Candidatus Magasanikbacteria bacterium CG_4_10_14_0_2_um_filter_33_14; assembly: GCA_002793035.1. GTDB lineage: Bacteria > Patescibacteriota > Patescibacteriia > Magasanikbacterales > UBA922 > UBA1557. Next base: position 11,570 of record PFPL01000056.1, on the reverse strand, counting down.
AGATAAATGCCAAAATTAAATTTGAAAAAGGTCCTGCGACTGCGACTGCGGCTGGTCCCCACTTTTGATTTTTCAAATTGTAAGGATTATAAGGTACAGGCTTAGCTGAAGCAAAAATCAAAGGATGTCCTGCAACGGCAGTAGCCAAATACAACATAAGTGGCATCAAAATAGTACCAAACAAATCAATATGGGCTACAGGATTCAAAGTCAGTCTACCAGCATAACGAGCTGTAGGGTCACCTAACATATCAGCTACCCAACCATGAGAATACTCATGTATAATAGCTGAAATAATAATAACGAAGAGGAAAAAAAACATTAAAGTGATATCCATAGATTAAAAAGATTAAAATTCTTAAAAAACCCAAAAAGGCTTGACAAATAAGTAAGTATATTGTACTATATGAATCATCTAATAACAAGTATTAATCTCAAATTTATGCCAAAATGTGATATTTGCCAAAAAGGCTCTATAAAAGCTGCAAACAGAAGTCATTCTAAAACAAAAACTCTTCGTCGTCAAAAACCAAATTTGCAAAAACTTGATGATCACAAAGTTTGTACAAAATGTAGAAGAACTATTACCAAGAAACTTTCTGAGATGACAGCTTAACACAATATTTTAAAAAACCGTTCTATATAGAACGGTTTTTTTTATTTTATAAAATTTTCTAGATAAAACCAGTTTTAAAATTTCAAATTTCTAAGCCCAAATTTCAAATTACAAATATCAAATAAATTTTTGTCATTTATTCATTTGATTTTGATTTGAAATTTGGATTTTAATATTTGTAATTTGTTTGTTACTTGTATCTTGTAACTTAAAAAAATATTTGTTGAAGGTCTGTTTGTTAGGTCTTAATTTTATACCCCGTCTTAAATATTCTCCACAAAGCAAAAAGACAAGCTACCAAAAATATTACGATAATTCCAATACTTATCAAAGGTGAAACACTCGAACTCTCAAAAAAACTCCAACGCAAACCATTTATCATATAGACAATTGGATTCACATAAGAAATCTGATGCCAAATACCAGGCAACATATCAACAGAATAAAATACCCCACCAAGAAATGAAAGTGGTGTAATCACAAAAGTCGGGAAAATATTTAGCTTCTCAAACGTATCTGACAAAAGTCCAATAATAAAACCAAACATAGCAAAAGTAAATGCTGTAAGAAAAATAAATAATACAGCGACAAACGGATGTGCAATAGGTACTGGTGTGAAAAATAAGGAAACAATATAAATAATTACTGATATTATCATCGCCCTACTAGTCGCCGCCAAAGTATAACCTAATGTAATTTCCAAATAAGAAAGTGGCGCTGACAATAATTCATAAATAGTGCCACTAAACTTCGGAAAATAAATTCCACTCGAAGCGGCTGCCAGACTACTAGAAAGCAGAGACATCATGATAAGACCAGGCACAATAAACTGTGCGTAGCTTACATCACCACCAACACTAATTCTCGAACCAATAGCACTACCAAAAACTACGAAATAAAGAGCAGTAGTAATCACTGGTGAAAAAATAGTTTGCAGAGGTACACGAAAAGTCCTCATCATTTCTTTTTTGTAAATTGTAAAAAATCCAATCCAATTCATATTTTAATCCTGAGTAAAACGAAGGATCTGTAGACCCTACGAGTATTTTAATTAAGTAGTTTCTGTTGAAATTGTTTTATCGCTTCACTTGTTGTAATTGATTTTCAATCATATCATCTACAACATTTTTAACATTTAGAACATTACTCGTTAATAAGATCAATAAAAATATCTTCTAGAGAACTTTGTTTGGTGACAATATCTCCGATTTCAATATTGTTGTTTTTCAAAGTTTGCATCAATCCAGCAATATCCAAATTTAGTTCACTATCATAATTTACCAACAAACTTTTTTTGTCATCAGACAATACAATATATTTTTTTTGCAAGTCTGCAGGTAAATTTTCCAAAGTTTTTTTCAAACTAATCAACAATTGTTTCTTACCCATTTTTTTCATGAGTATATCTTTGTTTTCAACCATCTTTATTTCACCTTTGTCGATGACACCTATTCTATCTGCCATTTCTTCTGCCTCTTCTAGATAATGAGTAGTCAAGATAATTGTTGTCCCCTGTTGTTTTATTTTGGCAATAAATTTCCACATATCACGACGAAGCTCGACATCTACTCCTGCCGTTGGTTCATCCAAAAATAATACTTCAGGTTCGTTCATAAGAGCTTTTGCAATAAGAACACGACGCTTCATACCACCTGACAATTGAATTACTTTGTTATCTTTTTTATCCCAAAGTGAAAGACCTTCCAATATTTCTTTTGTCAATTCTGGTTTTTTAGCCTTACCAAAAAATCCTCTAGAAAATTCCAAAGTTTGTTCGACAGTAATAAATGGATCGAGCTGAATTTCTTGTGGAACAAGAGAAACAAAAGCTCGTGCTTCGCGATATTGTTTTATAATATCGAAATTATTGACAGTCACTTCTCCACTACTTGGATTCACAAGACCACAAACAATATTTATAAGAGTTGTTTTTCCTGCTCCATTTGGTCCAAGCAAAGCAAATATTTCACCTTTATTTATTTCTAGACTAACATCATTTAGAGCTTTGAGTCCCCCTTTATATTCTTTGTTTAAATTTTTTATTTTTAATATACTCATAATTAATTTTTATCTTTGTCTGGATTATTTTTCTTATCCTTCATCATTTGTCTGATATGTTGATAACGAAGTTTATCAAGGACTTCAGTACGTCTTGCTTCATCATCATCTTGAGTAGCATTACTCCCATCATGAGTGACAGAAGTACTAGCAGAATTATTACTTTGTCCTATTCTTGATACAGAAGAAACAGGACGAAAGCCCTCACCTTTCATGGCTTTGTCCATAGAAGTCTTTGCTGTTTCAATATTTTTTCTTTGCTGCAATTTAGCAGTAGAAAAATTTTGAGCATGAGCAGAAGTCTGTGGTTTCGACAAACCATTATTTAAATTTATTGGTAAATTTGTAGACATATTTTTTTATAAAAACTAATATGATACTATTGTACTCTGTTATTATTTTTTTTTCAAATAAAAAAGCTCTTCTAAAAAAGAGCTCTTTTATTGACCCTAGACGGAGTACTGGAATACTACCCCTAAAAAAATATAGGTGGGTGGTCGCAAGTTTGGTCCACGGACCAAACCAATATAGACTTCCCTATGCAGTACTCTTGTAGAATAGTATTGTACTTGCCGTTATTAGGATCAATCTAATTATATAATTTTGAAATAAATGTGTCAATTGTTTATATTTCAATTTCTGTACCACCTCTATTCAAATCACCACTTATCTTGGAATCATAACCACGAGGTTTTGATTCATCAGAATCATTTTCATGAACAGAAGGAGCTTCCAAAGGCATGTTTCCTCTATCTTCAGGATTTTCAGCATAAGGTCTATTATCTGGGATATTTTCACCTGGAGGTAATTTTCTTGGCATATATTTTTTATTTAAATTTTTCTTATTATTACTCTGGGATTATCAACAGGTTCTCCATCTTCTCTAATAATCAACCTATCATTTTCTTCATCTTCTTCCCCTTTTTCTACTATAGGTAATATTCCACCTTCTTCCTCCATTGGTATTTGTAAAGGAATACCAACCTCTTGTTCTTTTGGAATATCTCTAATCATAAAAAATTATATAAATAACAAATATATTCTAACAAAAAACCCACCTACTAGCAAATAATATATTTACCAATAGGCGGGCGGCAATGGAGCAGCCCTGTCTATCTCACTCGTACTCCTCCTTTCTACGCAGGAGTACTTTATGAAACCTTTGTGAGGCTAGATTGTGGAGTTCAAGCACTTTTTCTTCGTCGAGGTACTCCTTTATCGAGCTGATGGAGACCTCAAAGATCCAACTCTTCCTCAGCTTTCGTTTTAACCACCAAAAAAGAATTCTTTCCCAAGGGTTCATCACTTCCTCATTGTCCCAATCACGGGACTTAAAGGCCAGAAGAGCCAAAAAGAAGTAGACACGCTCAAAGTTCTTAGTAGTCAAAATTCACCCCATTGCCTAAATGTGCTATTTCCACTCACGAAACTCGTAAGCAAAGACAAGCTTGTTAATTAGAGACTTGCGTCCCTAGAATTATTTTAGAAAAAAACAATTCTAGAGAAACAAAAAACCCTCAGTCTGAGGGAATATTTTTAAACTACACCAAAATATTCACTCAGTCAAGAGAGATAAAACCAGAAATAAAAATAAGTATTTTGTTTTGTATTTATCATATTTACTAGAATATACTAGTCCGCCTAGGGCGGATATAACCACATTACTAATTACTTTTCAAAAAAATAATCAATAATGTGGTCGGCAGCTGGGGAATGCTAGTCGACCACCCAGACATCAGTAGAAATCAAAGCGACGACGATAATGATAGATAGTGTACCTCCTCTTGGTTTTCACCCGACGACGAAGGATAGGTTCGACCTCACAAGTGAGGGTACCAGCACGTGCAGCCATTACAGATCTCCTTCTGCTTGAAAGTTCTTCACTCCTCCTCAGGGATTGACTCGAGTCCGAACTGCTTGCGCATGAACTCCAACTCTTCCTCATCCCGTTCAGTCACATCCTCAAGGGGAATGAAACGGTACTTGGCCTCTTTCACCTGAGGCTTTGCCACATCCTGAGACGGTGAAGTCTTCTGAAATTTTTTGATGACACCTGACATAACACCCCTTTGTCTTCCCCACCATAGAGAAGGCAATATAAAAAATAATTTTTTATTTTCTATACAACCTTCTCTAAAAATTACACTGCCGTTTTTCCTCCTATTTATTTTTTCTAAATAAACCACACTACTGACTATTTAATTAAACAATCAATAATGTGGTCGGCAGCGCGGGGATGCTTGTCGACCACTTGAATCCTAGTTCAGAGAATCGATGTTGTTTCCAGGCAAGGAACTATCTCTGTTTTCACCTTGGTGAAATACAGAGCGAACGATCCTCTTACGAGTATCTTCTCCAAGAGCATTGAATTCTTTGCGAAGAAGAGCTTTACCTCTCTTGTCCAGAGGACCAACCCCGGACTCAAAGAAAGATCTCCAAAAAGAAAGCAACACTTGAAACTTGATTTCTTCTTCCCTCAAAACTAAATCTCCTGTACATGTGTATCAACAAGACTTCTAGTTTTTTACGCTGCCGTATTTTCCTCCTATCTGTTTTTACTCAGACCACACTACTAATTATTTAATTAAATAATCACTAATGTGGTCGGCAGCGCGGGGATGCTTGTCGACCACTTGTTGAACTCAGAAAAGTCCTTGAGTTCTCAGATTCTGATGATACGCCACATCCATCTTTTCCTGTTCGTTCCTTTGAACGTAGACCTCGTAAGCCTCCTGATCCTCAGCAAAGAGCATTGGATTTTCTTGATATCGTTGAACTTGATGGATGTCTCCTTCGTGATAACTCCTCATCCTCAGAACAAACATGGGATGATCTTCGAGAGCATCCTCGATATCACCAATCATCTCGCTTAAATCAATTTTCTGTGGCATGGTCCCTCCCGACCAAGCTTCAACTCCCCGAGTGGAGCCAAGGCTAGAAAAAAAATAAATTATTATTTTCTCTCTAACCCCGACTCCAAAATTGCGCTGCCGTTTTTCCTCCTTAATTTTTACCAAACTATTCTATAGTCCGGTCACTTTTGTAAAACAATGTTTACAAAAGTGACTATACTATACAAAATAAAAACCTCGTGTTTTTTACGAGGTTTAGTTTGTTTTATTTAAAATTATTACACGCAACTATTTAAACAAACAACCTCGTTTTTACTAAACATACCCACAATAATAAAAGAAAAGAGATTCCAATTCTTTGTATCAGTCTTGAGTGTATAACGAGTTGTTATTTGATTTAATAATTTCATAGTTTTGTAATCAACTTATTTACATTACCAATAGATTACAATGTGGTCAAGAAATATTGGGGATAAGTGTGGCAAAGGCTAGAAAAGCCAGAAAGGCTAAAAAGGCCTAAAAGGCCAATTGGTTCACAGCCTTTCAAGCTTTTCAAGCATTTTGAGCCTTTCAGGCATTTTTACACTCTTGACTTTTCCATCAAAAAAGTATATATTGGTGGCAACAAAATTAACATTAATTTACTTAAAATAAAAAAATATGGAATTCTCAGGAATTAGAGAAAAAACCTTGGTTATCATCAAACCAGATGCAATCCAACGTGGTCTTCTAGGTCAAGTCACATCTCGCTTCGAACAAAAAGGTCTAAAGCTTGTTGCCACAAAAATGGCTTATCTAAAAGAAGAAACTCTTCGTGAACACTATGCTCATATTGCTGACAAACCATTTTATCCAGCAGTTGAAGAATTCATGATGAGTTCTCCAGCTGTTATACAATGTTGGGAAGGATTAGACGTAGTAAATACAGTTAGACTTATCACTGGTATTACCAAAGCTCGTGAAGCTGAAGCTGGTTCTATCCGTGGTGACTTTGCTATGAGTGTAGCTTGTAATGTGATTCATGCCTCAGACTCTATCGAAAATGCTCAAGCAGAAGTAGCTAGATTCTTTGACGCAAGTGAAATTCACGAATACGACAAGAGTGATTATCAACATGTTTACGCTGAAGAAGAAAGAACTAAATAAATAATTGATTGTTTTAGTTAAATAAAAACGTCCGTGATTATACGGATGTTTTTTTATCTTAGATAAGTAAAATTGTTAAATGGTTAAATTGCTAAATTGTTTTTAAAATTTTAATTTTGTGTTTGTATAATAAATCAGGCTGTTTATTTCTTTTGGTAATTTATTTAATTCTTCCATTATATAATTATAATCTACTTCATTTATGATTTTTCTTACAAAACATTTATAAATCCAATCTTGTGATTCTTTCATAGAACCAAAACTATAACGATAGAATTTAATTTTATCTTTTTTATTATATCTTCCAAAACCTTCTGCAATATTGGCTGAAATTGAATCAATTGACCTGGCTAATTGTTTACCTATAGTATCTTTCTCAAAATAATTAAACTTCAAAACAATATTCCAAACATAGTTTGCAAGATTCAATGAAATCTTATAAGAATTAACTTGATTTAAAGATAAATAATTTCCCTCCATATTTAATTTTGATTAAAAAGTAACAATTTACCAATTTAACCATTTAACAATTTGATATTATAAAAAATAATAATATTACAATTCGTCTAAGCTTTTTAGAAAAGAACGAACCGCCGGCTTATCTTCATCCAAAGGTTCATAAGTCACATCATCTTCATCATCGGACGGATCAAAAAAAGCACTACTTCCACTACTATCCATCATAGTGATTTCAAGCAAAGCATTATCAATTTCTTCGAGAAACATACTAGGTCCCTGCAACATACTATAAACGCTACTAACCAGCGGATAAGTAATGTACAAATATTTTCGAGCGCGAGTAATGGCGACATAAAAAAGACGGCGCTCTTCTTCTAACTCTTTACTACTACCAGTAGATCTCTCATTTGGGAATTGTCCTGCTGAAACATTGAGGATAAATACAGCATCCCATTCGAGACCTTTGGCTTGGTGGACAGTTGAAAGAACAATTTGTTCATCTTCTTTATTACTTTTTTCTGTTTGGTTATTATTATAATTTTCTTGCAAACTAGCTTCACCAAGAAATCTATCCAGTGCTTGAGATTCTTCCAAGGCCAAATAACGATCAGCGAAGACCGCCAGCTGTTCCAAATCTTGCAAACGCTCACGATAATCTGGATATTCACTTTCCAGATATTCTAGATATTTTGATTTTAGAATTCCACGAATAAGATCACTTGGAAATTTTTTACCAGAACTTTGCATTGCTTGAAAAGTACTCAAAAAATCTGACCAACCAATCTTACCACGGGCAGACAGTGAATCAGCTAGACTTGGCAAAATATCATTTATATTTTCTTGCGCTTGTGAAACCTGGTTATAAACTTTTTCTGCACTAACAGGGCCAATACCTACTTGCATATTGAGCACGCGACTCCAGGCGACGCTATCATCTTTATTATTTATAATTCTAAGATACGCCAAAACATCTTTGACATGAGCTCGTTCAAAAAACCTGGTGCCACCACGATAATCATAAGGGATATCACGTTTGGCCAGCTCCATTTCCAAAGCTTGGGAATGAAATGCTGCACGAAAAAGTACTGCGATTTTATTTAGTTCTACTCCTTCTTCACGAAGTTCAAGAATTCTCTCAGCAATAAACTCAGCCTCTTCACTACTCTCACTAAAAGCATGTACTTCTGGTTTTGTAAAAGCAGCGATGACACTACGTAATTCTTTTTTATACTGATTTTTATTATTGGCAATCACTTCATTGGCCACGCTCAGAATTTCTGGAGTAGAACGATAATTGGTTTCCAATTTGTAAATCTTGGCATCTGGATAATGCTTTTCAAAGTCAAGAATATTTTGGATGTCAGCCGCCCGAAAAGAATAAATACTCTGCGCATCGTCCCCCACTACCAAAATATTTTTGTGATGACTAGCAAAAAGTTCAATCACTGAAGCTTGAATTTTGTTGGTGTCTTGATACTCATCTACCAAAACATATCTGAATTTTTCTGAATATTTTTTTCTAATATGTTCATTTTTGTAAAGCAACAAAAATAAATTTACCAGCAAATCATCGAAGTCCATGACATTAGCATTTAGTTTGCGCTTGCTGTATTCCTGAGCAATACGTCCCAAGACTTCATCCAAGTCCACCCAGTTTGGATATTTTTGTTCCAAGACATCTTTGACTGTTATTTTGGCATTACGAGAATAACTAATGATAGACTGAATAACATTTGGTGAAGGGAAACGACGTTCTTTTCTGTCCACGCCCTCTTGCTTGATGCAAATTTTTAGCATGTCACGAGAGTCTTCAGAATCAAGAATAGAAAAATTGTTTTTGTAACCAAGCAGAGGTGCGTACTGACGCAAAAGTTTATAAGCTACACGATGAAAAGTGCCCGACCATGGCATTTTTATTTTTCCACCCGTCAATTGACTCACTCTTTCGGTCATTTCTTTGGCAGCTTTGTTGGTGAAAGTAAGAAGCAATATTTGATCAGGTTCAACACCATGTTCTAATAAATAAGCCACACGATAAGTAATCGTACGAGTTTTCCCTGAACCAGCTCCAGCCAAAACAAGACATGGTCCATCGCCATTGTGGATCACTTCGAGTTGTTCTTGGTTTAATTCTTCGGCAAAGTTTGGCATGTTTATTTATTTAATTCTTATTTTTTATCCATACGCTTCCTCAAAAGTAAAGTTAATTTTACTCTAATTTTGTTTAAATCTTTCAAATCTTTATTCAAAATTCTGGTAGAAACTAATTCTGCTTCATTTCTTAAAATAATAACTTCAAGTCCACCATCTCCAGATATTGTTTTCAATTTAAAATCTTCATCTTCACCAAGATCTGGATTTAATGATTCAAAAATTTCAGTAACTCTATCACCAAAATGTGGCTTTCTTTCACCTTTTGGTATTTTTGATTTTTTTTCTGGTACTTCAGGCCCAGCATATCCACCTTTCATCATCAATTTTCCAGTATTTGTTAATCTAAATTTTATTTCTTCATCATCAGACACATTGGGGATTTTTTCTATCCAATCTTCGGCTAACAACATTTCCAATTCCTCATCTTCTGTTCTTTTTACTTCTTCCACTTCATCTTGTGTTGGATCATAACTCAAATCCTCCTCTATGCCTAAAGATTGTTTTCTTTTTTGTTCTCGATTTTCTTCTAATTCCTCAAAATGTCTCATTAATATTCTTCGAGCATTAAGAGTAACTTTGTCACTCTTTGAATCATGATAAATAATTTCTGATGATCTTGAATCATTTTTTTTACTTACAGCAATCTCCTCGTCTACACTGTCAGTTTCTTTAGATTCAGAATAATTCTTTCTATTAATTACAGGCTTATTTGATTTTCTTCTGTTAAGTTCTTTTTCACCTGCAGGAGTAATTACACCATCTGGTGTCATCCATTTTTTTTCCAAGGCATCAATTAAATCATAATTGTGCAAAACCATCTTACCACCAAAGGGACACTCATTTTCTTCAGAAATCAAATTAGGCAATATATAAATATTCTCTCCAAGAATTTTCAGATAACCCTTTTCTTCCATACTTAATTCTATCTCTGACATATTTCAAAAATTAAAAAATAAACTGCGCTAATACTAACACAAAAATATCCTAACAACAAGATGATAAATATGGAAATAATGTTTTTATAGCAACTTACTACATATACACTATTCTAGTCCCGACTTAGTCGGAATTTGCATCTTTATTTCAAAAGTTATTCCAAGACTAAAACGACATTGTCGCCTGTAGGTACATTGCCATCATTCCAGTCATGTAAAGATTCCATCAAATTACCATAACTATAAAAATAATCTTCACCAAACTGAGTACCGGGATCATTGGTAACAAAACCACTTTCTTTGTAACCAGTGATAAGAAGAGCGTGATAAACAGGACCACCATTACGAAAATGTGGATTATCCAAAGTCGTCCCATCCAACAGAGCTACGACGAGTTTACCATCTTGTAAATACTGCTTCAGTTCTTTTACCTTAGGATATTTTACCACTTTTACTTTATAATCAAAAAAATGTTCAGCCAATATTTCTACATCTGTCGCAGGAATACTTCCTCCCCAACCTTGTTCTTCTTCCCAAGCGACCATCTCCAATATTTTTTCTTTGGCATATTCTGTCGTGATTTCATAATCATGATAATAAGCATCGAGCATAAGTAGAGCAGCTTCTTCACAAGCATCTTGCCAAGGCTGATCCCAGTTTTTTTCTGGTGCTTGACTAGTAAAAGAGACTTCATGACTTATTTCTTTTTGTAAAACTTCTGCTTTGTTATCTTCTTCAAGAACAGTATCCTTATCTCCAATTTCTCCATTTGTATTGTCAGAAACACTTTGACTACCATCCATAATTATTTCTTCAACAACTGGTGGAATATAACTAAAACTATCTTTCCAAATCAAAAATTTTGTAAAACAATAATACAACACAAAATAAGCCAAAACAACGGCCAATAAAATTAAAAAAAATTTTATCAATTTTTTATTCACAAAAATGTAATAAACTATAGACATATCTTACCATACCTTGATTTTTCTTTCAAAATAGGCTAATATAAGCAAAAACATATCTATACAATTATGAAATTTTTTGAAATCACTCACAAAGATAAAAATTCAAGAGCTCGCACAGGCTTGATTCAGACTGACCACGGCGTCATCGAAACTCCAGATTTCATGCCCGTCGGTACTCAAGCTACAGTCAAAACTCTCAGCAAAGAAGATCTGAACACTATTGGTGCACAGATTATTTTGGCAAATACTTATCATTTGCATTTACGTCCGACTGAAGACTTGATAGCAAAATTTGGAGGACTACACAAATTCATGAATTGGGACAAACCGATTCTAACAGACAGTGGTGGCTTTCAAGTCTTTTCTCTAGGGACTCAAAAAG
>PFPL01000026.1 GCA_002793035.1 Candidatus Magasanikbacteria bacterium CG_4_10_14_0_2_um_filter_33_14 | reverse complement strand
CTGTACAACCCACTCTTAGTCGTTGGATATACCTTAGTAGTAAAATCACTTTGTCCCAAAACATTTATAGCATCTTCACCATTAGTAATAGTTGTTGTATCAAACACCATTATACGATTATTCCCATAATCAGCCACAAAAAGCCTATCATTTACACTATCATATGCCATCTGATAAATTGAAGCAAATCCACTTTGTGTTAACGCAGATACAGTACTAAAAAAATCACCCTGTCCCAAAACATAGTCTGGTTTATAATCAAGTAAATTGTTACTTGAGTCTAAATTATATATAATTACACGTCTATTATTTTTATCAGCAACAAATAATCTATGATGAACAATATCAACAATTACATCTATTGGGGTGTTTAACCCAATATCAGGGTGACCATTATTAAGATTATTTTTGATAAAAGATTCATTCCCATATATATCTGTTTGACCAACAACAGACACAGCATTCTCACCATTAGTAATAGAAGAAACATCAAATAAAAGTAAGCGAGCATTACCACCATCAGCGACAAAAAGTTTATTGTTCGTACCATTATAAGCTACTCCCCCAGTACTAGAAAAACCACTTTGAGTTGTAGCCGAAGCATAACTAGTAAAGTCACTTTGTCCTAAGACATTTACAGCATCCTCTCCATTGACAATAGTAGCTGTATCAAAAATAATTATACGTTTATTAAGAGAGTCAGCGACAAAAAGTCTATTATTTGTATTGTCATAAGATAAACTTGAGGGGTAATACAAACCATTTTTAGAATGAGCAAAAGATACAGTATTGAAAGTAGATTGACCCAACACATTTATAGCATCTTGATTATTACTGATAGAAGAAGTGTCCCAAACCATCACCCGATTGTTGAGGGTATCAGCGACAAAAAGTCTATGTCCAACATTATCAAAGTTTAATCCAGTAGGATAATACATCTTCTTTTGACCATTACCAGATAACCTGACTGTAAAACTAGATTGTCCCCAAACATTTACAGCATCTTCACCATTAGTAATTGTGGCTGTATCAAAAATCATTATACGATTGTTATAGCGATCGGCAACAAAAAGTCTATTGTTTGCACTATCATAAGCCAATCCACTAGGACCATACAATCCTCCTTGAGTTGTTGCGTAAGAATTACTAGTAAAGTCAGCTTGTCCTAATACGTGAACGGCATCCTCACCATCAATAATTGTTGCTGTGTCAAAAATCATGACTCGATGATTACTAGGATCACCCACAAACAAAAAATTGTTGATAGAGTCATAAGCTAAAGAAGATGGTACACTGAATGTGCTTTGAGTTGCTCCATATACACTACTAACAAAATCAACCTGCCCCAAAATATTGTCAGGTAAATTATCAAGCAAATCATTATTTGTATCTAAGTTATATATTAATACACGACTATTGTTATTTCCATCGCACACAAATAGACGATGATTAGCCTCATCTAATAAAATATCACCTGGTCCCCCTAAACCAAGATAACGGTTTGAATCATTTGTCAATCCTTTAGTATATGTTGGATTGCCATCACTATCAGTTTGTCCAATAACATCTAAGGCATTTTCTCCATCACTAATAACAGCTTGGACGATTTCAGGATTATCTAAAAAATGTAAAAAAGAAAATGTAAAAAATGTCACCATTAAAAACAAAGAGACGACCTTTAATTTTAATAAATTATTATTCATAACATATAAATTTAATTTCTAAACTTATTGTATTATATCAAGAAAAAGAACACTACACAAGCTAACTATTATAAGAAAAAAGACCTCTCTTAGGGATTACTTTATAATAAATTTTAAATAATTCAAGAGTTACACCTCAAACAACACCACCAAAAGTGAAATAAGCACCAAAGTCTGAACTATCACATGTGGATGTTGTTTACGAAATTCGACAAAAATTTTCAAAAGTAAAGCTACTGTAAAAAAGCCAATAAAAAACAAATAAATTCCACGAGAAACATTGAAAATACTAAATACTTTGGCCAAACCAGATTTTGAGGTTTCATATTTTGTGAGTGATGATATAGTCATTACTTTTGGATTTTTCCAATCAATAATATCATTAGTGATATTACCACTTACATCCACTATTTCAATCTTGGGCATGAGTACTACTTTGAACAAATCATCGCTGTTTCCCAAAAAATTAACTTTACCAATATATATTCCTTCTTTATCACTAGGAAAAAGATTTATGTCATATTGATTGGCTGTTACCTTGGCACTTGCAATATCTCCTGTGATATAAGCACGCACAGTCAAAGTCATTACACCATCATGGCTCTCTTGCCAGAGAACTTCTGATCTATCTTTGTCATAGATAATATCGCTATTTGTTTCCTCGATTCCTGCCACAGCAGGTACCACAATATTTCTTGGAGTAGCAAAATGCTGAGTTACAAAAAGTGTGTTAGGGACACCTTTGTACTCTCCGATAGAGACACCTACACCAATATCTCTATAATCTTTGTCAATCAAGTTGTCATAATGACTTGGACTATTTTCCCAAGCCACCATCAAGTCTTCTGAATTTTTGTATCCTACAGCCAAATTCTCCCCTGCCATTCTATAATCATAATCTGCTTCCTGCAAAAAGTCTCTAAGTCTTTTGCCATCAGGAGAGATATGATCAAAATAATCATTTCTTACCATATCCCAAGATTTTGCATTGGCAGAAGAAAACAATTTTTCATTGGTATCTAGACTGCGAACCGCCAATTTATTTCTTACCTTATTTGTCTCGGCAATTATTTTGTCAGCAATAGAATTCTTTACTTCTGGTAAACTAAAAGTTTCTAAAGGTAGCAATACTACAAACAACACTACCATCATTTTTGTTAGTAAAAAAAAGAGACTATAAAAAATAGTTCTCTTTGTATGCAAGATATGTGGATGATAACCGTTTTTTACGTGCGGAATAAAATAATTTTTTAATACCCTCCTAATATACATAGTACAAAATTACAAATTACTAAATCCAAATTCCAAAAATAAATATATAAAAATATTAATTCTATAACCTATATTT
>PFPL01000016.1 GCA_002793035.1 Candidatus Magasanikbacteria bacterium CG_4_10_14_0_2_um_filter_33_14 | reverse complement strand
TTTTGGCACGAGAAATTACTTCAATTTTTCCTTTTAAATTTTTGTGGTATTCTAGTGGGTTCATAATTATTTAATTTTTATTTACAATAAAATAAATTGAGATATATTAGAGATAAGATGGAAATAAAAAACTTATTCTGCCTATTTTGCTTAATTTGCTTATTCTGCTTCTATTGCATTTAACCAGATTTTCTAACTGAAAAAATTATGCAAAACTATAAGTATTTCAAACGGTTAGTATTATGTTCCTCCAAAGTCTTGCCATATATTACCACACCTTTATCATCTGTCAAAAAATACCAATAATCATTATTCTCTGGGTAAATAGCCGCCATAATAGAATCTATATTTGGAGTAGAAATAGGTCCGAGTGGAAGACCAGGATAGCGATAAGTATTCCAAGGAGAAAGTGAATCTCTGTCTTCAGCTGTAGTAAAAACATCACCTTTTTTGTTCACTGCATAATGAACTGTGGAATCAGCTTGCAGAGCCCAATTCTGGTCATAACGTCTCCAAAACAAATCAGCTACTATTTTTTTATCTTCACTACTTCTCACTTCTCTCTCCAAAATACTTGCCATCGTCAAAACTTCGAAAACAGTTCTACCAGATTTTTCAATATCACTATACATCTGATCAGTAAACTGACTTTCTCTTTCATCAATTAATTTTTGTACAATTTCTTCTATAGTAGCATTTTTGAAAATACGATAAGTGTCTGGAGCAAGATAACCATCATAACTAACGAAGTTTGGTTTGTCAGTTGTAATTCCCCAATCTCCTGCAACAACAGGTGCTGTTTCTCTTGCAATTTTGTAATTGTAAGCTGACTGTCCGACTACTGCCAAAAAATCCGTACTACTAGCGATTCCCTGCTTTTCAAAATAATCAGCAATATCACGCAAATCCCAACCTGGCAAAATTGTAATCGTAGTCTCAGCTTGTGTAGGATTAGCAAGAGAATTTATTACACGAGCCAAAGTTATTGGAGCTTCCACTTCGAATTGTCCTTCACGAATTTCTTTGTCCAATTTCTTGAAAGATAAATATTTTTTGAAAAACCAAGCGCTACGAATAACATGTTTTTCTTCTAATTTTTTGGCAACCTGTGAAACTGTCTCACCTTTTGTAATAGAAAAAGTTACTTTGTCGGCATACTGTGCTTCGGCACTAAAAATCTCAGAATGTACAAACCAAGCACCAATTGCTCCACAGATTATTATAATTAAAAATATTAGTTTTTTCATAAAAATATTTTAAAGATACGATTCCAATCCTTCTTCCTCAATTTTCTTCAACAATTCTTTTATTCTTGGTACATCATTTTTGTGACAAACTAGAGTTGTATTATTAGTATTTACCACGACCATACCTTTTAGACCAACTGTCGCGACTAATCTACCTTTTTCTTCATTCAAAATTAAACTATCTGTAGAATCCAAGTCCACCACATTTCCTTTTTCAAAATTTTTGTCTTGACCATCTACTAGAGCTTCTTTGAGAGCATAGAGTGTACCTGGATCTGTCCAACCCAAACCTACTTTTATCACTACCGCTTGATCTTTATCAATCTTTTCTACAATCGCACTATCAAATGATTCTGCTTCCAACTTTGGATATTCTGTTGCCAAATCTTTTTCACCATTTACCATATCTTGTAATGCAATATACATTTCTGGTTTGTGTTTTTTGTAAAGTTCCAAAACAAAATCAATATCAAAAACAAAGTATCCAGGATTCCACATCCATTCCTGACTCTCAAACATTTCCTGACATTTCAAAAGTTCAGGACGATATTTCCAACCATTAAAAGCATAGAGATTTTTGTCTAAAATATCATCTTCGTTGTCAATACTCTTGTCCGCCGAAGCTTTAGCGGAGACTGGATCAATGTTTTCTCCCAAATTTATCCAACCCAAATTTTCATTGGCAAAGCGAGGTTCTTCTCCCAAGAAAACAAATCTCTTAGGATTTTCGGCAATAAGCTTATCTGCTTTTTTCAAAGCCTCAACAAAATTATCTGGCTTCTTCATGAAGTGATCGGCCCAAAGCATCGCAATCGTGCCAGACACTCCTTGTTTTTTCAATCTCATTAGTGCCAAGCCAACAGCTGCTGCCAAATCACGTCTCGCAGGTTCACCCATGATATTATTTTTATCTAGTTCAGGCAAGTGTGAATAAACCAAATCAACGTATTTGTCATTGGTAGATACATAGACATTTTCTAGACCAAAATCTTTTATTCTATCCAGTGCCATAGCAATAGTAGATTTGTCACCTTTTAGAATTTCAAATTGTTTTGGACTAGATTTGCGACTGATTGGCCAAAGTCTGGTGCCTGCTCCTCCAGCGAAAATAAGTATCTTCATATTTTGATTATTAATTTAATAGTTTATTGAATTAATAGTTAATTATTTTAATTAGAATAAATAGAGATAAGTTGAGATACATTGAGATAATTTATTATTTGTAATTTGTTTGTTACTTGTATTTTGTATCTTAAAAATCTCAATTAAAAAAACCAACTAACAATGTATAAAGTGGTTGTGAAATATTCATCAATAACCAATTTGCACTCAAAAGCAAACCAAAGGCCAAAACAAAACCACCCATAATATCACGAGGATAATGCACTCCGACATAAACTCTAGCAAAAGAAATAATAGTAGCAAGTACTAATACAAAAATAGAAAAACCTACGCCCGCTCCCATAAGTAATACGCTTCCCGCGAGTAAAAATGACATACTGGTATGGTCAGATGGAAATGACTTCCAAGTTTCAATAGGATGAAGTAACATTTTTGTCTCAGGGAATTCTACAATTGGTCGAGGATGTTTCCAAAGCAATGCAATACCATAACTAATAGTAAAAGAAAATACAAAAGTAGTAAGTAATATTTTTACCATCATTTCGAATTTGTCTGGAGAAACATTTCCCAAAACAAATACTCCCCAAGTAATGACAAAAAAAGCCAAAACGTAAATCAAAAGATTGGCAGATAAATACATCAACCTATCTAACCAAGGACGTTTACCAAGTTGGGCGTTTATTTTGAAGAATAGTTTTTTACTTAGTGACATAAAAAATTGTTACATTGCTAAATTGTTAAATTGTTGTTTAGATAAAAAAAGCAATTTAACAATTTGACAATTTAGCCATTAAAAAACGTTTAGATAAAATTAAACTTTCAAAAATCTAAGATACGCTTCAACAAACGGATCAAGCTCCCCATTCAACACCCCTTCATCATCTGTTGTTTCATATCTCGTACGCAAATCTTTTACCATATGATAAGGATGCAAGACATAACTACGTATCTGACTTCCCCACTCTGGACTTTTGTATTCACCACGAAGTTTTAGTCTTTCTTCTTCGTCTTTTTCTTCTTGAACTTTTTGTAATCTAGAAAGAAGAACTTTCATAGCAAGTTTTTTATTTTGTTGTTGTGATTTTTCATTTTGACAACTGACTGTAATACCAGTCGGAATGTGTACGATACGTACAGCACTATAAGTAGTGTTGACACTTTGACCACCATTTCCACCAGCCATAAAAGTATCAATACGTATATCTTTTTCATCTATTTTTACAGCTTCATCTTCTTCAAGCTCAGGAATTACTTCTACCAAAGCGAAAGAAGTATGACGCATTTTTTCGGCATCAAAAGGCGAAATGCGAACAAGCCTGTGAGTACCATGTTCAGATTTCATGTGTCCATAAGCAAAAGTGCCTTCCACACGGAAAGTAACAGACTTGAGTCCAGCTTCAGCACCCTTGGATTCGTCCAAAATGGTTGTTTTCCAGCCTTTTTGATCGGCATAGCGAAGATACATCCTCAACAACATTTCCGCCCAATCCTGAGCTTCTGTCCCACCACTACCCGAATGAATAGCGATGATAGCATTTTCTCTATCATGTTTACCATCAAAAAGAGTATTGAACTCTAGTTTCAAAACATTTTTTTCCAAAATAAAATACTGTTTTTCAATATCTTCTCGCATATTTACATCTTTGTCAGCCTCATCCAACTTAGCAATTTCTAGTAAATCTTTTGTTTCTTTGTCATACTTATTCCACATATCAATTTCAACTTGCAAATCACTCATTTCTTTACTTTTCTTGGTAGCACGCTCTTGATCCTGCCAAAAATCTGGTGCATTTACTTCTTTTGAAAGCACAACAACTTGTGACTGTTTTTTGGCAATATCTAAAATATCAAACATTTCTGTAAGCTTATTTTGCAAATTTTCTAAAGACTTTACTACTTCGTGCATTTCCATATTTTTGATCATTTGTGAACTTATTATGCCTGAATTTCAAATAAAAAACAACCCCTCTTTTATAAGAAAGGTTGTCTAAATATTTGAGTTTACTCTTGTAAAATCTCTAAAATAAGCTTTTTTAAGACTTCAATTCCATACCATCGGCATATGTATATGATTTGTCAATTGTCACAATTCTATCGAATCTAAAACCTAATTTTTTGAATTCTTCTTCACTAGGTATATATCTCTTGATTTGTTTGCTACTATCATAAGGATCTGATTCCAGACGATAGACTTTATTAGAGTCAGAATATTTTATAAGTGTATAATTCAATACTTTATTAGCATCAGCTATTTTTTCACCCATAATATATTTGGATAAAAAACTTTGATCAACCAATTCTATCCAATTCCACTTAAACCCTAGAGAAACAAAAGTATTTTCATCATTGATTAAATATTTTTGATTATTTTCTAAAACATAAATATCAGGACTTCCAGGAACTTGAACTACAGCAGAATATTTTGGAGCAAACTTAGGTCCAAGAGGAGCTTTCATATATTGATCTGCTGGAATTTTTTTCAGTTCTTCTTCTGAAACAATTTTTATATTTTTCCAAGAATCAAAATAAGTAAAATAAACTGAAGCATTTATAAAATATCTTCTAGTACAATCTTGAGTAATATAATAAACTATCGGACTAGTAGCAATCTTATAAGCACCACCAACTTCCAAACTACAAGATTTTTGAGATGTATTTGGAACTTCTCTAATTTCAGTCGACGTAGCCAATTTTGTTACAGTCAAATCTATTCTGTTTACCTTTAATTCATTATATTTTATTCTAATGTCATTTTTACCATCTCCAGTCAAATCAACATCTTTGGTCTCTTTTGGTAAAAGACTAATTGTGACAGGACTAGATTGTAATACTAAAATAACTTTACCTGTGATGGTATCCAAATCTTTGACAGTAGCTTTATGATCTGAAATAGCACTACCCAAATCAAAATTAATTTCTGAACCAATATAAACTAAGAAGTTGTTTCCTTCACTCGTCAATGAACCCACTTCTTTAGTCTCGTTAATTCCAATAGAATTACTACTACTTCCAGATCCAGAAGAAGGTGCTGGTATAAAACCACCTCCACCAGCTGAATCAGTCGTGACACTAGAGGTATCATAAGAACTAGAATTACCATAACTGTCAACAGCTTTGACACCGATAGTGTAACTAATATTAGCACTAAGAGAAGAAAAAGTATAAGAAGTATCAGTCGTTACAATAGCAGTCTCAGAATTGATCTGGACATAATAACTACTAGCACCACTCACAGCGGACCAACTAAAGGTAATTGAATCTTTGGTTGCTGAGCTATCTGCAATTGTCGGCGCAGATTGATAATTATCTAAAGTAACCGTAGTCGTTGCCACAGTAGAACTCACAGTTCCGTCATGAGCAAAAGCATAGATACAATAAATATCCCCATTAGCACTTGGTAAATCTGTTTTAGAATCCCAGACAACCTCGACGGTATTAGCTCCAGGGGTAGTTGTTACACTTTGTACTTGATAACCACCAGAATCATTTGTATCTAATGTAATATCATCATAACCATAAGTAGAAGTTGTCAGACTATTTATAGTCGAAGTCGCTTGTGAACCATCATAAGTATCACATGCTCCTAAAGAATATCTATAACTAATTGATAAATTATCATAATTCACATCACTAACAGTTTCTGAAATGTTTACATAACCAGTACCATCGGTAGTTGAAGTAGCTGAAATAGAAGAGGCCACAGGAGCAACATTGTAATATGACATAACAGTAACCTTATTACTATCATCTAAATCGAAATAACTAAGATATAAAGTGCCATTAGAATTTTTATTAAAATAAGTACCATCAATTTGTCCAGAGGTGAAACCTGCACTACCATAAACATCCCAAAGGTCATGTTCAGCATTATATGTCATAACAGTACCTTTCCCACTTTCTGCATTATCTTTAAAAAAGACATAAGGCATAGTGTTATACAAATCAAAAGATAATTTGCTGACAGTACTACCATTTGAAAAATTAGAAGGCCCACGATCTAGCCAATTTCCATTAAAATATTTCAATACATTTATTTTGTTGGAAGAAGTTAAATACGCTAAATAAGGCCTGTTTAAATTATCAAATTTAAGATATAATTGTTTATCATTACTTGTTTCCATTGTATCACCAAAATCTGTCGATGTACTAACATCTGACCAGTTGCCTGCATCATATTTCATAACATGTGGTTTCTTATCACTATTATTTACAAAAGCTATATATGGTATCCCATTATTATCAAAAGTAAAAGAAGGATTTACGGAAGCAGATTCCTGACCAAAATTAGGAGAGCCAATTAAATTCCAATTTCCTCCCTGATAAGACATTACAGTAGGTAGTAGACCATTGTCAGAATCTATATAAGCAACATAAGGTACATTATTATAAATGGCAATATCCGAATAATAACTGGTAGTACTAGCAAAACCGCTACCAACTATTGACCAACTTTCACCTGAATACTCTTTTACAATAAGTTGATGGGATGTGGTCCTTGCTAATATGTATATATTATCAGCAGAATCAAAGGCCATAGAGATACCATACAAATTAGCCACACCCAAATCACCTACAGTAGACCACGCAGAATTAGTATATTCTTTTACTTTTATACCAAAATCCGAACTATCTTTATAAGCGACATATGGATTACCAGAAGAATCAAAAGCTAGAGAAGTATTAGATCCATAAGCACCCACATCTCCAACTCCCAACCAAGTAGGAGAAGCTAGAGAATCTCTAGTCCCCAAAGGCGACAAAGCAAAATACAACCCCAACAAAAAAACAAAAATCCCAAAAAATAAAAAGGATTTTTTCTTTTGTTTAATTAATTCAAACATATCAAAAAATTATAAATAAATTTTATGCTTTTATTATAGCAATTTTAGACTAAACCTGCAAACAATTACACACCTTTAACACCTGAACACTTTGTCACCTGATCATTATTTCACCTAAATACTCAATCACCTAATCACTTAAACACAAACCAAAAAATAAAAACAGCCTTATCAAATAAGACTGTTTTAAAAATACATCAGTGTAATCCTTCAAAAATCAGTGAAATCAATGTATTACATCATCCCACCCATACCACCACCCATAGCAGGAGGAGCTGAATCATCTTTACTTGGTAAGTCTGTCACCACAGCTTCTGTTGTGAGGAACATGCCTGCCACGGAGACAGCATTTTCTAGAGCACTACGAGTTACTTTAGTCGGATCTATCACACCAGCAGCGACCATATCTTCGTATTGACCAGTCGCAGCATTGAAACCAAAGTTTCCTTCATGTTTCTTTACTTCAGCTACGACAACAGCCCCTTCGAAACCAGCGTTTTGAGCTATAATACGAAGTGGTTCTTCGATAGCACGTCTCAAAATATTTACAGCTACCTGTTCTTCATCTACCAAATTCAAACTATCCAAAATACGTCCAGCACGGATAAGCGCAACTCCACCACCAGGCACGACACCTTCTTCGATAGCCGCTTTGGTAGCGCCTACTGCATCTTCGATACGATGTTTTACTTCTTTCATTTCAGTTTCAGTAGCTGCCCCAACACGGATGACAGCGACACCACCAGAAAGTTTGGCAAGACGTTCTTGTAATTTTTCTTTTTCGAAATCTCCTTCAGCTGTTTCAATCAATTTTCTGATTTGAGACACACGAGCTTCTATTTTGGCAACTTCACCAGAACCTTCGACAATTGTTGTATATTCTTTATTAGCAATTACTTTACGAGCACGTCCCAAATCTTCCAAAGTTGTATTTTCAAGTTTCAAACCAACTTCTTCAGTAATGACATTGGCTCCAGTAAGAATTGCGATATCTGCAAGCATTTCTTTGCGTCTATCACCAAAGCCAGGAGCTTTGACAGCAAGCACATTGAAAGTGCCACGAAGTTTGTTTAAGACCAAAGTTGCAAGAGCTTGTCCATCGACATCTTCGGCAATCACTACCAATTCTTTACGACCACTCTCAGCAATCTTTTCCAAGATTGGTACGATTTGTTCGACAGAAGAAATCTTTTTGTCGGTCACCAAAACCAAAGCATCTTGATACTCTGCTTCCATACGTTCATTGTTGGTAACCATATATTGAGAAACAAGACCTTTGTCAAAACGCATACCTTTTACAGTCTCTATTTCCATACCAAAAGATTGAGAATCTTCCACAGTAATCACACCATCTTTACCAACCACTTTCATCGCTTCAGCAATCTTCTCACCTATTTCTCTATCATTGGCTGATATTGAAGCCACGTTGGCAATCTCATCGTCTTCTACTTGCTTAGCTATATTATCATGAAGTTCTTTGATGATAGCTTCAGACGCTTTGTGCAAACCACGATTTAAGGCTACTGGATTAGCACCAGCTGTGACATTTTTCATTCCTTCTTTGACAATCGCTTGTACAAGAACTGTTGCAGTAGTAGTACCATCACCCACGACATCATTGGTTTTGTTGGCAACTTCTTTGATAAGTTCTACACCAATATTTTCAAATTTATCTTCTAGTTCTATTTCACGAGCAACTGACACACCATCTTTGGTAATAGTTGGAGCACCATAACCTTTGTCCAAGACGACATTACGGCCTTTGGGACCAAGAGTTACTTTGACTACATTGGCCAAAGTGTTGACGCCATTGACTAGAGATTGTCTAGCGTCGTTATCAAATTTTATTTGTTTTGCTGACATATTTTTTTCATTCTGAGCGTAGTGAAGAATCTTTCTTA
This sequence comes from Candidatus Magasanikbacteria bacterium CG_4_10_14_0_2_um_filter_33_14, assembly GCA_002793035.1. GTDB lineage: Bacteria > Patescibacteriota > Patescibacteriia > Magasanikbacterales > UBA922 > UBA1557. The sequence continues at coordinate 5,106 of PFPL01000016.1, read as the reverse complement.
CCACGTACGCCTTTAATTAAAAATTTATCGAATTAAAATAATTTATTTTAGAAAAGATCCCTCACCCTCTACGGGGTTCAGGATGACAAAACCTTATTCCACGACCGCAATCACATCCACACTATCCAAAATTTTATATTCTACATCACCAATTTTTATTTCTTCACCACCCCATTTTTTGAACAATACTTTCATACCAACTGACAAGCTTAATTTGGCAAGTTTTTCACCGTTTCCCAGTGCGATGATTTCACCTTGAGCTTTTTTTTCTTTATCCACTGTCTCTGGCAAAATAATTCCAGAAATAGTTTTTTCTTCCTCTACTTGAGGCTTGACCAAAACACGGTCACCAAGTGGTCTAATATTCATATTATCTAAATTTAAAAATTAATATTTATCACTCAATGTGAGTGAGTGATAATATATTATAACTACTACACAAAATTGTCAAGAAATGTTTTTGTGGAAAAATGAGGTACAAAAAAACCAATGTTAGCAACAGCTTGATGCGACGACCGTATATAAAATTCGTGATGCCTGTCAGAAAACACGAATTTTGAACAGCGTACGCTTCACGCGTGTTGCTAACATTGGTTTCTTTAATGTACTTTGTCATCCTGAACTTGATTCAGGATCTTTCTTAAAGAAGATATTTCATTTGCTAAAGATTCTGAACTAAATTCAGAATGACAATTAACAGAGGTATATTAGTCAAAATCGACCAAAGTGTCAATTATAAAAATTTGGCTGGTTTCAGCCAATTTGATATTTTTGGGGATAGATGAGTGGACTACTCTGTGGACAAACGGCCTATAACTGCCAAATATAAACTAAAAATCATAAGTCCCACATAAGAAGAAAGTAGATAATGGTCGAAAATACCTAAAATAAGGAAAATAAAGACTAAAATAAGAGAAAAAAATAACTGTTTTTTCTTCACAATACTAGAAAAATAAATTATAAAAGTAGCTAAAATAAAGCAAAAAAAGCCAAAACCCACAATACCATTCTCTACAATAAATAATAAAAAAATATTATGTACTGGCTGATAACTTGAGCCTACTTTAGATCTATCCAATTCAAAGCTAGCCAAAGTGTAATTCCCTGCTCCTACTCCCAAATATTTATGACTATCCCAAATCTCTAGAGCTTCCATATAGCCAGTCACTCTTTCAGAAATAGATTTGCTTTCATAAGTTGATTTTACTTCTACTCTATTTTGAACCAAAGAAAAAAAAGTTGAAAATAAAATTCCAAAAAATACCAAACTAAAAATCATTGTCCAAGCAACTTTTTTATTGACTACAAAACAATAAACAGATATAAAAATCACAAACAACAACCAAGCGAGCCAAGCCGTACGACTAAAGGTAAAAAACAAAGCCATAGTCTGAACAAAAAGAAGTGCCATCAAAAACACTTTTTGTTTTTTTACTTCTATTCTTTTCATCAACAAAAAAGTAAAAACAATTGCCAAAACCAGATAACCTCCAAAAACATTTGGATTTGAAAATGTACCATAGGCTCTAAGCCAACGCCCAATACTGTCACTAGCTACGACTGAAACTCCTGAGACTTCGGGTGAATGCATTGCGAGTCCCAAGAATTTGTTAGCAAAAGAACTTTGGGTCAGAAACTGCCAAATACCTAAAACACTTGGAATAACACTCCCCAAAACTACTGGCCACAAAATATTTTTCAATTTGAGAAAGCCACTAAACAAAATTATAAATAATAAAGATGAAAGCATCCACCACCTTGTCATCTGATAAGCTACTTCGAAATTACTTGATACAAAAAAAGTATTGTAAAGTAAGTATAATAAGAAAAACAAAATAGAAACAGAAAATAGTTTTTCTTTACTCCAACCTCTATCTCTTTGGGTTACTTTATTTTTGATTAAAACAAAATAATCAGATATAAAAAAAATGATAGCCAACCATAGTATCATCTCTGTCAGGTAAAACACACTAGTACCATATTGCCATTTTGCTCCATTCAAAAAATTATCTTGAACAATATATACTATTTGAAAAGGAAGCAAAAAGAGAAAAGCCTGCAATAACAATTTTTTTATTTTTTGTAACATAATGCTGAAAATTTCAAAATATAAATAACAAATTCCAAACCTTATAATTTGTTTATTTAGTATTGTTTATTTTAAAATGTCTATACCTTATATAATATTTTCATAATTCTTAACCCACTTCTCATGATATTCACGCCTTCTATCATTTTCATGAAATTTTAGAAACTCTTCGGAAATTACTACTCGTGTATCTGACATATCAGCATAAAGTCCATAATTTTTTCTTATTTTGGAATGCTGTAATTTTTCTATAAAATTTAACAAATATTTTTTTTCTGCAAAAAAATTCTCTAAAATATTTTTTACTCTCAAACCAGAGTCTACATCTCTAACTTGTAAGTACTCTGCCAAATAATAATTTTGTTTTGGAATATTTATATAACTATCCAACCATTTATTAGCTCGAAAAATACTCTGATAAAGATTATCAGGATCGTAAATTGGTATAAGTTGCAAAATCCAATAAACTAGATAGATATCACTTTTATCTTTTATCTTTAGCTTTTCCAAATTGAGATTACTATCTGTCGCATAAAAGCTAAGACACATCCTATCTTTATGATTCAGTTCAGAAGTACGCAAACGAAAAAATTTCAAAATGATAGTAGAAAAAAATCTTACAACCCACATATAATTTTTCTTTGCGATGATAAGAACATCGATATCACTGTCATTGTTTGGTACTCCAGCAGCTACCGTATTACAAACAAAAACTGCTCGTAAAAAAGGTACGTGCCTTAATTTTTGTACAGCTCTATTTGCTATCTTCATTTTTTCTTCAACCAACTTCACTTTCAATTGACGTAATTTTACATTTTCATTTTTACCTTTCAAAAAATAAAAACAATTTTGTTTATCAATTTTATTTTCTGTCAACAAAACTTGTAAATTAAAAGAAATTTCATCTTCACTAATACTATTTGGCAGCCACAAAAATTTCTTAAGTTCAGTTTTAGTTAGAGGATAAGACGAAATATCAAAATAGGCCAAAGTTTTTAGTATGGCTTCTTGTATTTGATTGTTTGAATAGTTGTTAATCATAGTTCAATCTAATTTTAACTCATATTAAACAAAAATAAAAGACAGGTTTTGGACAAACCTATCTTTTTGACTATAACTAGCTAATTTATTAATCAATCAACTTTCCTTCGATGACGTTTCCATCTTTTTTGTTGTTATCATTTCCATCATGCTTACGGAAAAGTATCACTTGTTGCAATGCTGTAATACCAGTAGACAAGAACCAATAAAGAGCCAAACCACCAGGAAGCTGATAACCAATCAACACAGTAATCAATGGCATGAAATAAGTCATTTGTTTGTTCATCATCGCTGTCATAGATTCATCTTTACCACCTTCACCAGCTGCTTTTGGAGCTTTTTTACGAGTAAACATTTTTGCTTGAGCAAATTGAGCTCCACCAGCAAGTACTGCCAAGAAGATATTGCCTGCTTCTTTCAAGTCAAATAATCCCAAAGTTACAGAATTAATATGACCAGGATTTTGTACAAAAGAATACAATAAATCAAAATTATCACCTTTAAAAACTGATTGTAAAACCCAGTATAAGGCAATAAAAACTGGTAATTGAATAAGTAATGGCAAGCATGAACCAAAGGGGTTTACCTTATGCTCTTTATAAAGAGTCATTGTTTCTGTAGCAATCTTTTGTTGATCACCAGCGTATTTCTTTTTTAGTTCTTCTAGTTTTGGTTGAAGTTCTGTCAAATCTTTTTGAGCTTTGATAGATTTATTCGTACTAGGATAAAGAGCTAGCTTGATAAGTACCGTGATTATTAAAATCACAACACCAACATCAGGTATATAATTATAAATCCAAACAAAAAGATTGAAAATAGGTTGAGTAAGTATAGCTTCAAATATAGCGCCCATAGATAAAAATTAGAAATAATATAGTTACAAGTATAACACTTATAGAAGTCTAAAACAATTATTCAACCACTTCTTCAGCAGAATCTTTTACTGTTTCTTCTTCTTTCTTTTCTTCTGTATTTTCAACAGATGTATTTTTTGTTTGTAAAGCTTTTTCAACATCATCCATATCATCATCACTACTTATTTCTTTTTCACCACCAAGATCTTGAACCTTGATCTTCCAGTCAGTCAAATCAGCTGCAAGACGAACATTTTGACCACCACGACCAATAGCTAGAGAAAATTGATCACTTTCTACCATAGCGACAGCTTCTTTTTCTTCTTCATTCAATTCTACACTAGTGACTTTGGCAGGAGATAAAGCTTGTTTAATATAATCTTCAGCTTTATCACTATATTGGATAACATCGATTTTTTCACCACCCAATTCTTCAATAATTGTAGTAATACGACTACCACGCTGACCAATACAAGAACCAATAGGATCAATAGATTCGTCTTCTGTAAAGACAGAAACTTTAGAACGATTACCAGCGTCCCTTGCGATACCCTTGATAATAACTTCACCAGAAGCAATTTCAGGAATTTCTTGATTGAAGACTACTTCTACCATTCTTTTGTCTTTACGAGAAAGAATAATTTCTGGTCCGCGTGATCCCATGTCAACTGACAAAACATAAAAACGCATACGATTACCAAGATTGTATCTTTCACGAGGCATCATTTCACTACTTGGTAAAATTCCTGTAATCTTACCCAAATCAATAATAAAACCACCACTTCTATCACGACGTTGAACTACACCTTGTACAATACCTTTTTCTTGTTTTTTGAAATCTTCGAAAACATTACCACGTTCAGCTTCACGAAGTTTTTGGATGATAACTTGTTTAGCTGTTTGAGCAGCCATACGACCAAAGTCACCTGGTACTTCCAAATCAATTTTGATAGTGTCCCCAAGTTTCACTTTTTTATCATGTGTTTTGGCTTCACTTATCATCATTTGAGTTTTTGGATTGAAACGCATCAGACCTTCCATTTCCTCTTCACTAAGGTCTCTTTCTTCTTTATGAGCTTCTTCACGACGTTTGGCCAATTCTTCTTGGTCCTTTAATAACTC
>PFPL01000008.1 GCA_002793035.1 Candidatus Magasanikbacteria bacterium CG_4_10_14_0_2_um_filter_33_14 | reverse complement strand
ACTCTTGGGAGAAAGAGGTCAAATAGTGGTACCAAAAAAACTCAGAGAAAAACTTAAAATGAAAAAAGGGGATAGTTTCGTAGTCGTAGAAAAGCATGGTATGGTAGCACTCATGCCAACAGCTATGATGAGTGATTTTGTAACTGAAATGACTAGACATTTGGAAAAAATAAAAAATAAGAAGGTGTGAGGAACCACGCAAAATTCGCTTCGCTCATCGCGTGGCAAGTGTGGAATGAGGAATGAATACTAAAAATAATTATTAAGAAATAATTTTAAAATTGAAACATTAAAAAATTTTTTTAAAATTTAAAATTACTAAATTTAAAAATTTAATCTTATGTCAGAAGAAAAAAAGAAAAAGAAGTTTTATAAAAGAAAATCGTTTTATGCGATTGTTGTTGTCGCTTTGCTAGTAGCTTCTATTGTCTATGGTCAAGTAAAAAAAGCTAATACTCCTATTAGTTATGAAACTACCAAAGTAGTAATGGGTAATCTTTCACAGACTGTAGACGCTACTGGAAATGTTGCTTCTGCTGGTGAACTAGATTTGCGTTTTGAAAAAAGCGGTAATATGGCTAAGATTTACAAAAATGTAAATGACAAAGTAAAGGCGGGAGATATCATTGCTGAATTGGATGTGCGTAGTGAAAATGCTCAAGTGGCGGGGGCAAGTGCATCTGTACAACAAGCACAAGCTAATTTGAATAAAGTTTTGTCTGGTGCTACCGATGATTATGTTTTGAGTATAAAATCTACTTATGACAAAGCCAAAGCTAGTCTTGATCAAATAAAATCTACTTCTGCTGATACTGTCGCCAATGCCGAAGCAGTCTTGAGAACGGCTGAAAATAATCTTAAATTGTCAGAAGGTGGAGAAGATAGTCAAATAGTAGGGAATGCTTACCAAGATTTATTTGTGACTATTCAATCTGTCCAAAATTCTTTATCAAATGCTCTTACTGATTCTGATAATATATTGGGAATAGACAATACTCTTGCCAACGATAGCTTTGAGGATGTCTTGTCAGCGTTGGATAGTAGCAAATTGTATACTGCTGAGATAAAATATAGTCTTGCAAAATCTGCCAAAGATAGTTTGGACAATGTTGCTAGTAGTCTCAATTTGAATTCTTCTCATGAATCTTTGGATAGTGCTGCTGAAGTAGCTGAGTCTGGTTTGGTCTCTGTCAAAGATTTACTTTTTGCTATGTCACAAATGCTTGATGCTACTGTACCAATTGGCAATTTGTCACAGGCAGACTTGACTACTAAGAAGTCAACAATAAGTGCCGACAGAACAGATATAAGTACAAAATATAGTACTATCATTACCAAAATTCAAGCAGTTGAAACATCTAAAAATAGTTATGTAACATATCAAATAGCTTACAATAAGGCAAAAGCAAATCTTGAAAATGCCAAGACAAAAGCATTGGCTGACGTGGCTTCTGCTGAAGCTACTGTGACTCAAGCTGAAGCTCAATACAACGATGTCAAGAATCCTGCACGTACAGAAGATGTTTCTGCCGCTCGTGCTCAATTGTATGGTGCTCAGGCTAGTCTTTCTCAAGCTGTAGCTATGCGTAACAAAGGTAGAATAGTAGCTCCTTTAGATGGTACTATTGGTAAAATAGATGGTAAAGTAGGTGAGTTTGTTACTGCCAATGCTACTGTTGTGAAGCTTGTTAATCCAAATTTCTTTGAAATACAAGTAGATATTCCGGAGACTGATATTATAAAAATTTCAGTAGGTGATGACGCTGATATTACTCTAGATGCTTATGGGGATGATCATCATTTTGTCGGCAAAGTTAGTGAAATAGAAATAGGTGAGACTGTGATTCAAGATGTTGTCTATTACAAAGTTACTGTTTCGATGGAAGATAATAGTGAAGATGAATTCAATATCTTGAATGGTATGACAGCCAATGTCGTCTTCTATACAGAAAGTAAAGAAAATGTTTTGTACATTCCTCAACGTACTATTCGTACAGATGAAGAAAATAAAAAATATGTTCTTATTTTGAAGAATAACAAAGCAGAAAATGTATATGTTAGTACTGGTCTTCGTGGAGACAATGGTCTAGTTGAGATAACTTCAGGTTTGGAAGAAGGACAAGAAATTATTGTGAGAGAAATAGAGTAACACTGATCCTCCTTCGTTCTTATTTCATAGAACTACGGCGGACGAGTTTCACTGATTTATAAAAGATTACATTGAGGTGACCTAATATTTATGAATGTAAAAGAAATTTTGAGCACAATTTATCAAGTTTCTAAGCAAGAAAAAGTAGAGATTTTTGCGGTCGGTGGGCATGTGCGAGATTTGTTGCTGAAAAGAAAAGTAAAAAAAGATATAGATTTTGTGGTAGTTGGTAGTGGACTTGATTTTGCTAAGAAATTTGCCGAAACTTATAGTGGAGAGGGGACTTTGATAGAGTTCCCTGATTTCGATACTGCTAGATTTGTCTTTACCAGAACTATGGATTTAAAAGTGGAAGAACCAGAAAAAACTTTTGATGAAAATCAAGTTAAGAAAGAAAAATTGTTTGAAATAGAATTCGCCGGAGCTCGTACTGAAAAATATGATGAGAATTCTCGTAAGCCAAAAGTAGTGGCTACAGATTTGCGTACAGATTTGGAACGTCGTGATTTCACGGTCAATGCGATGGCGCGAAAAGTAATTGCGACAGGTCTAAGTAAAAAAATAGAAGACCCTTTTGACGGACAAAAAGATTTAGAAAAAAAATTACTTCGTACACCTCTTGATCCTGATACAACTTTTTCTGAAGATCCACTGCGTATGCTTCGTGCGGCGAGATTCGCAGCTCAACTCAATTTCGAAATTGAGAAAAAAACTTATTTGGCGCTAGAACGCAACAAAGAAAGATTGAAAATAATTTCTGCCGAACGTATCCAAGAAGAATTTTTCAAATTACTTTCTGCTCCAAAACCATCTGTTGGTCTTTGGATTCTTTATGAAACAGGACTTCTAAAAATGTTTTTACCAGAAGTTTGTGATCTTTGGGGAGTCGAAGAAGTCTATGGCCATACACACAAAAATAATCTTGATCACACTTTCAAAGTAGTAGACAATTTGGCTGAGCGTTCTGACAAGACTTTGCTTCGCTACGCTGCTCTTATGCACGATATCGGCAAACCAGGTACCAAAGAGTTTGTGCCAAAACGTGGTTGGGCTTTTGATATGCATGAACATTTGGGTCGTAAAATTGTCCGTCAGCTTGGTAAACGTCTGCGTATGAGTAAGAGTGATACAGAATATGTCGCCAAACTTGTGCGTTGGCATCAACAACCTATCGCTCTCATGGACGATGGTATTACTGATAGTCCTGTACGTCGTCTAGTGGTAAACTTACAAGATGATTTGGAAGATTTACTTACTCTTTGTCGTAGTGATATTACTACAGGAAACCCAAAGAAATTACAAAGACGTCTCAAGAATTATGATATATTAGAGACTCGTATTGCAGAAGTGTTGGAAAAAGACAAACTTCGTGCTTTCAACTCGCCAGTACGTGGTGAAGAAATTATGGAGCTGTGTAATTTGAAACCTGGGCCTACTGTAGGTAGAATAAAAAAAGCTCTTGAAGAAGCAATCCTTGATGGTAAAGTCGAAAATGATTATGAAAAAGTAAAAGAATATTTCTTTACTATCAAAGATGAATATATGCAGAGTGTGCAAGATTGGGAGAAACTATAATTTAGTAATTTTGTCCCGATTTAATCGGGATTAAAACAATTTTTCAATGATTTAATTTCAAATTACTTTTAAATTAATTCATTTCTAAATTTAAAATTGTTTTAAAATTTAAAATTTATGAATTTAAAATTCTGACTATGTCTAAACTTATCGAAGTAAAAGATTTAAAAAAAGAATATGGAAATGATGAAGTAATTACCAAAATTTTGCATGGTTTGACTTTTGATATAGATAAAGGAGAGTTTGTTTCTATCATGGGCCCTTCTGGTTCTGGCAAATCTACTCTTATGCATATCTTGGGTTTCTTAGATACTTTGAGTGAAGGACAATTTTTGTTTGAAGGACGCGATGTAAGTAAATTGGAAGATGATGAATTGGCTGATATGCGTAGTAGTAAGATTGGTTTCGTTTTTCAAGCTTTCAATCTCTTAAATCGTTCAACAACTCTTGAAAATGTAATGTTGCCACTTTTGTATACTGATACTCCAAAAAAAGAAAGGGTAAAAAGAGCAACAGACTTACTCAATCAAGTAGGACTTGGGCATAGATTGGATTATACACCAAATAAATTATCTGGTGGCGAAAAACAACGTGTGGCTATTGCTCGTGCTCTTGTAAATGATCCAGATATTATTTTTGCTGATGAACCTACTGGAAATCTTGATTCCAAATCTGGTTTACAAGTTATGAAAATTTTGCAAGATTTGAATGAAAAAGGTCATAGTATTATTCTTGTTACTCATGAAAAATATACTGCCGAACATGCCAAACGTATTATAATGCTCAAAGATGGTTTGATAGAATATGACCAACCTGTAGAACACAGACAAATTGCGGATGAAAACGGCACTTTAATTAAATAAAAAATATGAACATTGTTGAAAGTGTAAGTACTTCACTGCAAACAATTTTGCGCACGAAAGCCCGCTCATTTTTGACGATGCTTGGAATTGTGATTGGTGTTATGTCTGTTATCATTGTTTTGTCAGTGGGTGCTGGCGCACAGAGTCTTATCATCAATCAAGTAAAAAGTTTGGGTTCAAATTTGGTTGGAGTATTGCCTGGTAATTCCGAAGATGATGGACCTCCTGCTTCTGCTATGGGTATTGTGGTGACGACTCTCAAATATTCTGATGGTCAGGCTATTGAAAAAAATGGTTGTAAGTGTATTGAAAATGTAGCCATGTATGTTACAGGAAATGATACTGTTACTGCAGGGGACAGCAATATTACTGGTACTTATACAGGTACCACTGCCAATTATATTAATGTAGAAGACGCAAATGTAGAGTTTGGGCATTTTTTTTCTGAAGATGAAGAAAAAACAGCTGGACGTGTAGCTGTTCTCGGGTTTGGTTCAAAAGACAAACTTTTTGGTGATGAAGATGCTTTGGGTAAACGTATTAGAATAGGTAGTGTAAATTTTACAGTAGTGGGAGTCATGGAAGAGAGAGGGGTGAGTGGTTTCCAAAATCAAGATGACCAACTTTTTATTCCAATTACTGCTGCGCAAAAACTTTTGCTTGGGATTGACTACGTGAATTATATGAGAATGAAGGTGGATACGGCTCTAAACGTCGAACAAGCTATCGATAGTGTCAAAGATATTTTGCGAGATAGACATAATATTGCAACAGGTGAAGCTGACGATTTTTCTGTGCGTTCTACCGCACAAGGTCTAGATGCTTTGACTAGTATTACGGATGCTCTAAAGTTTTTTTTAGTAGCAATTGCTAGTTTGGCTTTGGTAGTTGGCGGTTTTGGTATTATGAATATTATGCTTGCTACTGTTCAAGAGCGTACTCAAGAAATTGGCCTTCGTAAAGCGATTGGAGCTAAGTCAAATCAAATCACTTTTCAATTTTTGATAGAGTCTGTCGTCATTACATTTTTAGGTGGTGCGATTGGTATTATTCTTGGTGCTTTGATTTCTGTAATTGTTGCAAAATTTGCCCAAAGTCTAGGTTATTCTTGGGATTTAGTAATAAGTTTGAACTCTATTCTTTTAGGTGCTGGAGTTTCTATTGGTATTGGTCTTATCTTTGGTATTATTCCTGCTAGACGTGCTAGTAAGCTCAATGCTATAGAAGCCTTGCGATATGAATAAAATTATTTATGCTTTTTAAAGATTTATTTACAATTTCTTCTTCTGCCTTACTTAGACAGAAAATGCGTACTATTTTGACTATCATTGCTCTTAGTATTGGTATTGCTTCTGTTGTGATTATTATTTCTGCTGGTAAAGGATTGGAATCTATGGTTTTAGGTGAGCTCGATGTTTATAGTCCAAACACTTTGAATATTGAAGTGCGTGTTCCTGGCAAAGGTGAAACAGGTAGTGCTACTAGTATGGCGACAGGTGTGACTATTACGTCTCTCAAAAATGATGATATGGAAGAAATAGTAAAACTTCCTAATATTTCTCTAGCTTATAATTATGTCACTAGTCAACAAGTGATAAAATATCGTGAACAAAATAAAACAGTTACAGTCTTTGGTTATGGTGCTGATGCTGCTAGAGTAGATAATCTAAAAATTTTGGAAGGTAGATTCTATACAGCTGAAGAAGAAAAGTCCGTTGCTCAAGTAGTTTTCATTGGTTACAAAATAAAAGACGATTTTTTTGGTGAAGATACTGCTATTGGGAAAAGTATTTTTATAAAGGGGAAATCTTTTAGAGTAGTTGGTGTACAAGAAGAAATGGGAGCTAGCTTTGGTTTTGATATGGATAGTATAATTTATATCCCAACAAAAACTTTACAAAAAAGATTTTTGGGGACAGATTACGCTATGGGTATCAATGCTCATGTGATAGATATGTCACAATTGGAAAATACCAAGGAAGACGTAGAAATGTTGTTGCGTGATAGACATGATATTACAGATCCAGACAAAGACGATTTCAAAGTGACCACAATGGAAGAAATAAGAAGTACTCTTGAGACTGTTGTTGGTGGTATTACTTTGTTGCTTATTGCACTTGTTTGTATATCTTTGTTAGTTGGTGGAGTAGGAATTACCAATATTATGTATGTGACGGTGACAGAGCGTACTTTTGAGATTGGTTTGCGTAAATCATTGGGGGCCAAGTCAAAAGATGTATTATGGCAATTTTTGGTAGAAGCTATGATTTTGACAGCTTCTGGGGGTGTTGTTGGTGTGATTTTTGGTGTGCTTATTTCTTATCTTATTTATCTAGGTGCTACTGGTTTTGGTCTAAAGTGGGCTTTTGCAGTGCCAATCTATGCTATTGTACTTGCTATTGGTTTCTCTACTTCAGTCGGTTTGTTTTTTGGTATTTATCCTGCCAAAAAAGCAGCATCTCTTGATCCGATTGTAGCGATTAGGAAAGATTAGTTGAGTTAAAAGTTTATAAAGTTTGTAAAGTAATCTCTATTTTTAGCATTTTTTTGTACTTTTGACTTTTAACTTTAAAAACTTTATAAACTAGATTTATTTGCTTTTTTCCTCAATTATTGCTATTATATAAGCATAATTTTATCTATCAAATTAGACTATGTGGAGCTTCATTTGGAATGATTTACTTTACCAACCAGTCTTCAATGTACTTATTTGGTTATACAACAATGTTGCTGGCCAAAATTTGGGTTGGGCAGTAGTTTATTTGACTATCTTGTTGCGTGTTATTTTGTTACCTTTGACTATTATAGCTGAGAGAAACAAAATCAGAGATGAACAAGTTGGTGTAGAGATAAAGGAATTGGAAAAAGAATTTCGTAATGATTCTGCACAGCTAAAAGAAGAAGTAAGACAAGTCGTCAAAGCAAACAAGATAAATCCTTGGGCAAAAGCTGTATCTCTAGGAATTCAATTACTTGTTTTGGTTCTTTTGTATCAAGTTTTCTTGCAAGGTATTACTGGTGAAAAACTTTTGCGTACTTTGTATGATTGGGTAGATTTTCCTGGTACTATCAATATCTTTTTTTACGGTTCAAATCTTGGACAAATTCATACTATTTTATGGCCTGGAATTGTGGCTGTCATATTGTTAGTTGAAATTTATATAGACATGAAGAGGCATAAAAAAGATGGCGTAGAAAAACCAGATTTATTTTATTTTATTTTATTTCCTGCTTTTTCCTTTTTTATCCTTTGGTTATTGCCAATGGTTAAGTCTCTTTTCATCATTTCCTCAATAATTTTTGGAGTGATTATAAATAGACTTATTAGAGCTATCTTTGCTCCAAAAAAGAAAAAATAAGAAAATTAATTTAATATACCAAATATATGGCTGATTCACTCGACAAATTAATGTATTCATTTGTCATGGAGGACGTACTAAAGGGTTTATTTATCAAGGTTCCACCTGGATATGTAGCCTGTGTTTATGATCTTGGTCGTGGAGTTTTGAAAAAAGTTTTGACTCCAGGTCTTCATTTCAAAATTCCATTTTGGCAAAAAGCTAGACTATTCAACACCCAAACTTTGGAATACGCTATTTCTCGTGAGTTTAATCCAGCTCATCCAAAGGCGATGGGAGATGTACCTATTGGGGCGGTGACCAAGAGTAATAAGAAAATCGCTATTGAGGGGACAGTACTTCTTCGTCTAGATATTCACCAAATTCCAAATATTTGGCAGACTATTGGTGAAGATTTTGTTGAAAAAATTATCCGCCCGACAATGCGTAGTCGTATGCGTATGGTGATTAGTCGTTTTGATGCAGAAGAAATTATTGGTGCGAAGCGTGATGCTGTAGAAACTGAATTGAAAAATGAATTAGAAAGAATATTTTACTCACGTGGTATCTATGTAGAAAATGTATTACTTAGTGAAATATCTAGTATTGCCGAAATTAGAAATGCTGGGAAGAGTGTGGCAGAAGGAGAATAGTTTTCATTAAAACACTGGAACATAAAAACATTAAAACAATCTCAAAAAATGAGGTTGTTTTTTATTTAAAATTACTTTATGACTTTGTGAACTTTATGGACTTTTGACTTATTATCCTGTGTATAAATTAGCACTTGACAGCATAGAGTGATAATTGTATAATATCACTGTAACTAGAAGAGTGCTAATCCCGACCTCGTACCTCGGTACGGGACTGGGTGAACTTATTATGAAATATTTATTTTTTAAGTAAACTTTTATAAAGTAGATTTCTCATTAAATGTAATTATGTTAGATGAAAGAAAGGCCAAAATTTTGGCTCTAATAATTGAAAATTATACAAAAACTGCTGAACCTATCGGATCCAGTTTTTTGGTTGATGAATGTGATTTGAATCTTAGTGGTGCGACTCTTCGCAATGAAATGCGTGACTTGGAAGAAAGTGGTTTTTTGACTCATCCACATACTTCATCCGGTCGTATCCCAACAGAACTTGGTTACAAATATTATGTTGAAAATATCATGAAAGTGAAAAGTATCAGCAAAAAAATGTCAGAAGAATTCGAGAGTGTGGCCGAAGAAAAAACAAATGATGAATTGAAAAATATTGCCAAAAATATTTCTGAAAAAACTGGCGTGGCTGTCATCATTGCTTTTGGTCCGGGTTCACTTTATTATACGGGAATTAGAAATATGTTTTCTCAACCTGAGTTTCATGACTATGCCTATATGGTAAGTGTCTCGACAATCTTTGACCAAGCAGAAGACATGATAGGTAATATGTACAAGTTGATTGAGAACATAGAACCAAAGATTTTAATCGGTGATGAAAATCCTTTTGGTAGTATGTGTGGCTTAGTTGGTGCGAAACTGAAAAACAATATTTTGTTTATGGTTTTGGGTCCAGTACGTATGGATTATTCTACCAATTATACTTTGTTGGATTATTTACTAAAAAAATTTTAAATAAAAATTATGTCTGAGGAAAATATGCAGGTTATTCCAAGTGTGGGGATCTATATTGAAAATAAAAAAGGTGAGCTTTTGCTCGTAAAATCACACAAATGGAATGGTAAATATGCTGTGCCAGCTGGAAAAATAAAATATGGTGAGACAGCTGTGGAAGCTGTTGAACGTGAGTTGGAAGAAGAGACTGGTTTAAGTCCAAAGAGTGTAGAATTTGTCGATAATATTGACATGATAAAAGACCTAGAATTTGTTTATAAACCTGAAGCTCATTATGCATCTCAAAGATTTCAAGTCATAGTTTCTAATACGGATGTGGTATTAAATGATGAAGCCGAAAGTTTTGAATGGGTTCAACCGGAAGAAATTTTGAAAAGAGATGATGTGGTAACTATTGTCAAAGATTATGTGAAAAAACACATGCTTTCAAAAGATAACAAATCCACCCAAGGCGGACCAGCCTGGGGCTGGAAAGTTAATAAAAAATTATCAACTTTGGAACAAGAAATGCTTGAATACAAAGCTGGTTGGCAAAGAGCCCAAGCTGATTACAAAAATTTGCAAGCTGAAATTGATAAGAAAAAAAGTGAATGGGTGAAGATGAGTGAGTTGCAGGTATTGTCTGACTTCATGCCAGTCTATGACAATTTCAAAAAAGCTTTTGCTCATCATCCAGAATTAGATGTAGAAAATGAAAAAGACAAAAAAGTAAAAAACTGGATAGACGGTGTAGGATATATCATGAAACAGTTTGGTGATGTTCTCAAAAACTTTGATATAGAAGAAATAAAAACAGTAGGGGAGATGTTCAATCCAGAAATGCATGAAGCCTTGGGTGAGGAAGAATCTGAGGAAGAAGAGGGAACTATTCTAAAAGAAGTAGATGTTGGATATATGATGAAAGGAAAAGTAATCAAAGTAGCAAAAGTTATTATTGCAAAATAAATGCTGAAGGTGTTGTAATTGTTATAAATGTTGTAATTGAAAATCAATTACAACAAGCGTAGCGATACAACAACTACAACAATTATAACAGTTAATATTTAAGAAAGATCCCTCGTCGTGCTTTCGCCGACTCGGGATGAACGGAGAAAAATATGTTACCAAGATTATGGGATCCATTCGATGATATGGATCAATTGATGAGAAGAAATCTTCCTGCTCTAAATGATGATTTCAATCGCAAAGGTTTTGTACCAGCAGTTGATGTCTATGAGACAAACGAGGCTGTAGTAATCGAGACACTATTACCTGGTGTCAATCCAGAGCAAGTAGAAGTAAGTGTGGAAAAAGGAGTTCTCACTATAGAAGGCGAAAGCCAGAGAGAGCATGAAATTGATGAAAAGAATTATTATCGCAAGGAAGTGCGCGGTGGATCATTTTTTCGTCAAGTATCTTTGCCTGTGGCTGTGAAAGAAGACGATGTGAGTGCTGAGTTTACAGATGGTGTGCTCAAAATCACTTGTCCAAAAGCAGAGGAAAAGAAAAAGAATAAAGTGAGTGTGAAGGTTATTAAAAAATAACACTGATTTAACTGATTAATAAAAGATTACACTGAAATTTAATTAACTGGCAGTGGTGGACTGAACATCCTAAGCTGCCAAGACTTTTTTCAAATAATATGACAGGATTTAATTTACAAGTAATAGGCGCTTTGATGATCATTGTGGGTGGTATTGTTGGTTTAGTTGGTTTTTTAAAATCTCCTCAAGATAATCTACTTAATCATTTTAAACAAGAACAAAATATGATACAACAACAAAGTTCTGAAGATGGTTTTAATTATGTAAATAATGGGACATCTAACAATAACACGTTCATTAACAAGGTTGAAAAAGTTAATGTAGGTAACACGCAAAGACATCTAAATGATGAGTACAAAAACAAATTAACTGAATTTTTATTAGATAAAAAACCAGAGATTATAAAGATAACAGCCACTAATAATACCGAATCATATCAATATGCTGTAGAAGTAAAACAATTTTTGGAAGAAAAAAATTTTAATGTTGAAAAAAATGTAAATCAAACGGTATTGGCAGGTGGACCTATAGGTATAAATGCTCAAGTTGAGGGTAATATGGTTCATATATATGTAAATTAAAAATAAAATATAAATAATTTAATTAAAAATAAAAATTAATATAACATAGAAAATATGGCAAAAATATTGGGAATTGACTTAGGAACAACAAATAGTTGTATGGCTATCATCGAAGGTGGTCAGCCAAAAGTACTAGAAAACAAAGAGGGAAATCGTACTACTCCTTCGGTAGTTGCAATCTCAAAAACAGGTGAACGTCTTGTCGGACAATTAGCTAAGCGTCAAGCTGTGACTAATCCTGGCAATACTTTGAATTCAATCAAGCGTCTGATTGGTCGCAGATTTGAAGACAAAGAAGTGCAAGATATTATCAAACATTCACCATATACTATTGTCAAAGATGGTGACAAATTGAAAATAAAAATGGGGGACAAAGAATATACACCTCCAGAAATCTCAGCCATGATTTTGCAAAAGCTAAAAGCTGATGCTGAAGAAAAACTTGGTGAAAAAATTACTGAAGCTGTAATTACCGTTCCTGCATATTTCGACGATTCACAAAGACAAGCGACTATCGCTGCTGGTGAAATCGCGGGATTGAAAGTTTCTCGTATTATCAACGAACCAACTGCAGCGGCTTTCGCTTATGGCTTTGATAAAAAAGGTGATCAAAAAATAATGGTTTACGATTTGGGTGGTGGAACTTTTGATGTCTCAGTCTTAGACATTTCTCACGATGGTGAACAGTCAACAGTAGAAGTATTATCAACCAATGGTGATACTCATCTTGGTGGTGATGATTTTGATAAAAAAGTTATTGAATGGATTCTAGAAGAATTCAAGAGAACAGAAGGAATTGACCTTGGCAATGATCCACTTTCACTACAACGTGTCAAAGACGCTGCTGAAAAAGTGAAGATTGAACTTTCAAGTACTGTGGACGCTGAAATCAATGAACCATTTATTACTTCCGGGGCTGAAGGTCCAAAACATTTGAATTTGAAATTATCTCGTGCCAAGTTGGAAGAGCTAGTAGCTGATTTGATTGAAAAGACAATGACTCCTGTCAAAAAAGCTTTGGAAGACTCTGGTATCCAAAAATCTGAAATCAACGAAATAGTTTTGGTTGGTGGTATGACTCGTATGCCACTTGTCCAAAAGAAAGTGGAAGAATTTTTTGGTAAAAAACCAAACATTACTGTCAACCCGGACGAAGTCGTGGCTGTCGGTGCTGCTATCCAAGCAGGTCAATTGCAAGGTGACTTGGGCAAAGAAATTTTGCTTCTAGATGTCACTCCACTTTCACTTGGTCTTGAAACTCTTGGTGGTGTTTGTACTAAATTAATTGACAGAAATACAACTATTCCAACTAGTAAAACTCAAGTTTTTTCTACTGCCGCTGACAATCAGCCAAGTGTAGAAATTCATGTTTTGCAAGGTGAGCGTGAAATGGCAGTAGACAACAAAGCTCTTGGTAGATTCATGCTTGATGGTCTTCCACCAGCTCCACGTGGTGTGCCACAAATCGAAGTGAAATTCGATATCGATGCCAATGGTGTGTTGCAAGTATCTGCCAAAGACAAAGGAACTGGCAAAGAACAATCTATCCGTATCGAAGCTTCATCTGGACTTTCTGATGAAGAAATCGAAAAGATGAAAAAAGATGCTGAAGCTCACGCTGATGAAGATAAGAAAAAACGTGAAATGATAGATGTCAAAAATACAGCTGAAACAATGATTTACACTACAGAAAAAATGATGAAAGATGTAGAAGAAAAGAAAATCGAAGTGACAGAAGAAGAAAAACAAAAAGTAAACGATGCTTTAGCTAAGATGAAAGAAGTAAAAGAAAAAGATGATATCGAAGAAATCAAAAAAGTTTCTGAAGAATTGTCTACTGTAGCGCAAGCTATTGGTATGAAGATGTATCAACAAGAGCAAGAAGCCGCCAAAGCTGGTGCAGAAAAACCTGCAGAAGAAGGCAAGACTGAAGAAGCTGGTGAAAAGAAATCAGACGAAGGTGAATCTGTAGAAGGTGAAGTAGTGGATGATAAAAAAGCAGAATAAGCAAGGTAAGCAGAATAGGCAGAATAAGTAAACATTTTAGAAAGTTCCTCCCCTGGTAGGGGAGGTTAGGAGGGGTTTTGTGTAAATGCTCTATACCTAAACTTTAAGAAATACTTTCTAATTGAATAGACATCTTTGCTCTGTCCAAATTCGGACGGGGCAAATGGTTTGTTTAATTGGAGACATTGTAGTAGAATGTAAACATATATTTTAGATGTCAGGTGTTATAGATAATGATTTTAAGGATGTAATATATTCTTGTTACGGACAAAAAAAGTGGTTCACGTCCTGGAAGGACATAAGATTTTAGGCTGGTACTTTAGTACCAGTAAAAATGTGTTTTATTATGTAGTCCCAAAGGGACGATTGATAAAAATATGTCAGATACATTTTCAAAATTATTTTTTCATGTTGTTTTCAGTACCAAGGAAAGAATAAAATTTCTTAAACCAGATTTGAGAGTCAGACTCTTTGAGTATATGGGAGGAATAGCTAAAAATAATAATTTTCAAACAGTATTTACAAATGGTACAGATGATCATTTACACACGTTATTATTGTTGAAACCAAATATGGCTGTTTCAAAAGCTGTTCAACTTTTGAAAGGTGGTTCTTCAAAATGGATACATGATAATTTTTCAGATTTAAAAATGTTTACTTGGCAGAGTGGTTTTGGTGCTTTCTCTGTCAGTCATTCCCAAGTTGAAAAAGTCATTGAATATATTTCAAAGCAGGAAGAACATCACAAAAAAATGGATTTTAAAGATGAATACAAA
>PFPL01000010.1 GCA_002793035.1 Candidatus Magasanikbacteria bacterium CG_4_10_14_0_2_um_filter_33_14 | reverse complement strand
AACATCTCCATCATAATAAAAGTCTGTAGTAAAAAAACCCACCTCACCGCCTGATAATCTACGAACTTTTGTGCTAGCAGTATGTCCTGAGGCCACTGTCTCTAAAGTAACAGCAGAACCATAAGAACATGTACCTGGAATAGACACACAATCTAAAACTAAATATTTTGAATCCTGAGCAATATTCCAAGTAACTATAGCTTGCCCAGCATCAATGGCTTCAATACCCTCAGGATAAACAGATTCTCCAAGAGATACACCACTACTCAAAGAACCTGCAGAATACAAAGAATATTTCATCACACTAGAATTGGAATCATAATAAACAAATAGAGGAGTATTATTAGACAAGACAGTACCATGAATACTATCGTAAGCAGCATATGCCAAAAGATTAGGCTCAGAATACGAATCTACATAACATGATGTGGTATAACACCCTCTATAATATGTCCTATAATAATTACTATTAAAAAACATAAATACAACAGAGTTTCCATTGACAATAAAATCCCAACTACCACCTGGATTATAATTCCCTGCGGTAAAAGCAATAGGGTCAGTCAATGCAACACCATCACTATCATAACCTCTATAATAACCCTGATAATCATTATTACCATACCAAGCAATGATAAAACTATTTTTACCTGATTTTTTAGCAACAAAACTGGAACCAGAAGTAGTTATTGCAACTCCTGTTTCAGTTTCATTACCCGCACTATCTATAACAAGCAAAGTTTCTCCGCCTAGAACATCACTATAGTGAGGAATGATAGTGTTACCATCATCAAAAGTCAAAATACCTTGAGCAGAAGCAATAGCTTGTGCGGAACTATTAGCGGAATAATCACTCCATTCTCCTGGTACAGCAGGAGTAGAACCACCAGATGAACCACTTGAACTGTTAGCTGTCAGAGTCAAACCATAAGAACCCAAAGTTCCTGCAATATCCAAAGTACTAGATGGAGTCGTAGTATTAATACCAATTTTACTATTGGTAGAATCAATATAAAGAATAGACGTTGCTGTCTGATCACCATTGGAATCAAAAGTAACGGTTTGTCCTACAGTACCAGTAAGAGGTGGGGTCGATGCCACATTTGTCCAACTACCACTAGAGTTTTTATATTGGATAGTCCCAGCAGAGTCCCTCAAACCATAACCTGTATCACCATCAGTAGCTCCCCAATTTATATAAGAACTGTTGGCAAGACCAATATTACCCCCTACATCCAATGTGTGTTGTGGATCAGAGTTATTAACTCCTAGTCTCGCGTCATTTGGATTCCACATAAACCCGGCACTAGAATAATAACTACCATAATAATAAACAGGAATACCATAGGTACTTATAGACAAATTACCCAAACCACCTTTACTCACTGGTAAATAACCGCTTACCTCTGAGGTAGCAAGATCAATAGCCGAACCAAGTTTCGTAACTGTTGAAGAAAGAGCTGAATCAGAAACTTTTCCAGCTGTTGAAATAGTAGCAAGCTTGGTATCGACGATACCTGCTGAAGCTGAAATATCAGCATTGGTTATCGTCAAATCAGTAATATAAGCAGAAGTTATTGCAGATAAAGTAGCCAAAGTTCCTAGACCTAAGGATGTTCTAGCTCCAGAAGCAGTCGTCGCTCCTGTACCACCATTGGTGAGAGCAAGAGTTCCACTTATTTCTGTACTAAGACTAATATCTGATCCCAATTTTGTAACAAGAGCAGAAAGAGCTGTATCAGCAACTTTTCCGGCAGTTGAAATAGTAGCAAGCTTAGTATCTACGATGCCAGCCGAAGCAGAAATGTCAGCATTAACTATAGTCAGATCTGTAATATATGAAGAATCAATAGCTGACAACAAAGACACACTTCCTAAACCTAGAGCTGTTCTAGCTCCAGACGCAGTAGTGGCTCCTGTACCACCATTAGTAAGAGCAAGCGTACTAGTTACTTCACTACTTGCCAAATTTATATCAGTACCAAGGGTAGTGGCAATACTACCACTAGTAATAGTAATACCTGTACCTTGAGTAATATTTGTATCAGAAATATCAATTTGACCAAGTACTATGCTTTGGCCATCAAGACTCAAATAACCATAGGTAGAAGTGTTCAAGGTTACAGAGTCATGAAGATCTGTAGTTCGAGCAATAGTAGAAGAAACTGACAAGGTGTCACCAGTCAAAACTAAGTCACCATCTACAGCCAAATTTGTATAATCAGAAATATCGATAAGACCAAGAGCAATTTCTTGCCCAGTCAAAGTCAAATAACCATAGGTAGAAGTGTTCAAGGTTACAGAGTCATGAAGCTCTGAATCACGGGCAATAGTAGAACTAATAGATAAAGAATCACCAGTCAACACTATTTCAGAGTCACCAGAAAGATTAGTATCACTAGATATATCTATTTGTCCCAAAGTAATTGCCTGATCAATAAGTGCTAGATAATCATAAGTCGTAGTATTGATAGTTACAGAATCATGAAGATCTGTTACACGAGCAATAGTAGAAGATACTGACAAAGTATCCCCAGTCAAAACTAAATCGCTATCAACTGCTAAGTTGGTGTAATCAGAAATATCTACTCTAGCTCCATGCCAAGTTCCTGTAGTTACAACACCAGAAGAGTCAATCAAAAAGTTAAGGTTCTCAGACCAATTTGAGCCATCCCAAGTAAGAATTGTACTTGTAGAACTACCATCAATAATACTAGTACCTTGAGAAGTCAAATCTACCCATTCATCTTCGACAGCGTCATAAACATACAAATTACCATCGCCAGTGTTATAATAAATATTTCCACCTGAAGCCGTAGAAGTACTAGCAGCTGTAGATGAGGTAAAAGCACCATAAGAGACATCTGAGACAAAAGAATAACCAACTGAACTAAGTGGAGTGCGTGGTGTCATTTCACTATCAGTCGCTACAGTGATACCCAGCCAATAACGCTCAGAAAAATCTAGATCTAAAACAGTTGTATCACCAAGTGTCACACTAAAAAATCCACTAGAAACATCCACACCAGAATGTGTTTCTGTCCAAAGAGCCGTACCTCCACTAGAAGCATTATAAATTTTGAAAACTATATTATAACTTCCTGTCACAGGACTTCCAGCGGCACTATTCAAAGTACCAGAATAACCCAAGTAACGTGGGACACTATTAGCTTTAGCAAAATTTGAAAACAAAAAGAATAGCACAAAAA
>PFPL01000006.1 GCA_002793035.1 Candidatus Magasanikbacteria bacterium CG_4_10_14_0_2_um_filter_33_14 | reverse complement strand
AAGTTTTGTCCCTTTTGAGTATAGAGAAAAAGTAAAACGTAAACATATAGAGTTACATACTTTGAAACTTCCTCAATATAGTGCTCTATTTTATAATATGAGTAAGGACCTTTTGTCAGAAACAGAAGTAAGACAAGCTTTGTCAGAAGCTATTGATAGAGATCGTATCGTCAGTGATGTCTTAGCCAATGAAGCTCAACTTTTGAATGGTCCTATTTTGGAAGGTTTTCCTGGGTTTGATGCCAATTTGGCTGGTTCAGAATTCTCTGTAGAAAAAGCTAATGAATTGTTGGACAAACATTTTTCACGTATTTCAGCCGAAGAATATCGTGAACTTTTGATCAACGAACAGGTTTCTGCCAGAGCAAAAGAAGCTGAAAAATTAGCAGAACAACAAAACATTGAAAGTGAAACAGCTAGTAGTACAGAAGAAATAGTGGATACGACAGTAGAAGAAACAGCCAGTTCGACACCTGCTATAGATATCGAGGCTATCAAGGCTGAAGTAGAGAAACAAGTAGATAGTAGTTTGGAAGAGGCTCAACTTTTTTATCGTTATAGTGATAAAGAAGACAAAGCCAATGTAGTCACTTTGAATCTAGTTACTTCTGCTAACCCTGAATATAGTAAAATTGCTCAGCTTATCGCTGGTTATTTACAAGATGTAGGTATCAAAGTAAATGTTAGACTTGTTGATTCCAACGATTTTGTTCGTCAGGTACTCAAAACTCATGATTATGACATTTTACTTTATGGTGTCATCATTGGTAATGATCCTGATCAATATCCTTTTTGGCATTCTAGTCAGATAAATTATCCTGGTCTTAATTTTTCTCAATACGAAAAGAGAAGTATTGATGAACAATTGGAAAAAATCAGAAGTACCAAAGATGACAATGAATTAGCTACAGAATATTCTGATTTACAAAAGAGTGTTTTGGCCGATGTTCCTGCGACATTTTTGTATGTTCCTACTTATACATATGCTTTTAACGATGATATCCAAGGTTTCGATGTAGATCATATCGCTCATCCTTCTGATCGTCTTGGTAATGTCAACGAATGGTATCTCAAAACCAAAAAAGTTTGGAAATTATTTAAATAATTTTTCTAAATTTTAATTTTATTCAATAGAATATAGATTGGACGAATTTGTTTGCTGATTCTTGCCGGCAAGCAAACGTTAGATCTGTATTCTATCATCAGAATTAAAAATTCTGATAACTTATATTTTTTCTACAGCAAGTTTGTTGTAGTTTATTCAAAAATATAATTTTTTGTTGTTAAAAATTATTAGCAACAATCTTGTAGGTATTTCAAACATTTGAAATATTTATACATTAATTTATTATTAATTCATTTTATTTATATTATGATTAGAAAGAATACTTCTGTTTTAGGCAGAAAATCAGCTACTTCTCCTGCCCAAAAAACAGAAAATGGAAGTGCTGTTCGACACGGTAAATTTACTCCTCAACGTCGTAGCTCTAGTATCACGAGTAATAGTGGTAACAAAAGTAAATACAAAAATCTAAGTAATGCTAGGCGTGCTGGTAAGCTTACTTCTATTGCGCCAGCCAATGATGTCTCAAAAAATTTGCGTATCATCCCAATCGGAGGTTGTGAAGAAGTTGGACGTAACATGACC
Source organism: Candidatus Magasanikbacteria bacterium CG_4_10_14_0_2_um_filter_33_14 (assembly GCA_002793035.1). Taxonomy (GTDB): domain Bacteria; phylum Patescibacteriota; class Patescibacteriia; order Magasanikbacterales; family UBA922; genus UBA1557. Next base: position 43,378 of record PFPL01000006.1, on the reverse strand, counting down.
ATTTTTGAATACGATGGTGATGCTATTATCCTTGATATGGGAATCCAATTTCCAGAAGAAGACATGCCTGGAATTGACTATATTATTCCGAATGCTAAGTATTTGGAACACAAAAAAAAGAATATTCGTGGTGTAGTATTTACTCACGGACATCTTGATCACATTGGTGCTGCGCCAATTTTGTTGGAGCAACTTGGTAATCCTGTAATTGTTGGGAAAGATCTTACACTTGCTCTTATCAAACACAAACAAGAAGATTACAAAAAAGGTACTGCCAAAAATCTTAAAATTATTCGTATTGATAAATTGACTGATATTATCAAACTTGGCAAATTTACTATCAAATTTTTTCAAGTCGAACATTCTATCATGGATGCTGTCGGTGTTATCATCGAAACTCCAAATGGTACTGTCATTCATCCAGGTGACTGGACTTTGGCTCGTGATGTAAATGGCGTGACACAAATTAATTATGATCACTTGAGTAAACTACCAAAGCCAACAGTACTTATGCTCGAAAGTCTTGGTTCTACCAATGATAAACGTCATGGTATTTATGAAGAAATTTATAAAAATATAATGAACATTTTGACCAATGCTCCTGGACGTGTAATTATTGGTACTTTTTCTTCTCAGCTTGAACGTGTTCGTTGGATTCTTGAATCAGCTGAAAAATTGGGTAAAAAAGTAGCTCTAGATGGTTATAGTATGAAGATGAATGTTCAAGTAGCACAAGAACTTGGCTATATCAAATCTGCCAAAAATGTTTTAATTGATATTAAAGATTTACATCGTTATCCAGAAAATAAAGTCGTGGTAGTTTGTACAGGAGCTCAAGGTGAAAAGAATGCCGTACTCATGCGTATCATCAACAAACAACATCGTTTTGTACAATTGAAAAAACATGATACTGTGGTTTTTTCTTCATCGATTATTCCAGGCAATGAAAGAAGTATCCAACGTCTGAAAGACAACATGTATCGTCAATGTGACAATGTGATTCATGGTGAAATCATGGAAGTACATGTCAGTGGTCATGCGACTCGTGAAGATATTTTGACCATGATCAATCAAATCAAACCAACTTATTTCATCCCAGTTTACGCCAACTATTATTTCTTGCGTGAAGCCGAGCAACTCGCTCTCAAAAATGGTTTTCCAAAAGAAAGAATTTTTGTGCCAGACAATGGTAGTATCATCGAAGTAAATACTCAAAAAGCAGTGATGCTCGACAGAAAAGCTCCAAGTGATTATGTCTTTGTTGATGGCTTGGGCGTTAGTGACAACCAAAATATAGTACTCCGTGACAGACAAGTCTTGGCTGGCGACGGCATGCTTGTCGTCATTGCAACGATTGATTCGAAGACTGGTACTCTTATCCAAAATCCAGATATTATTTCTCGTGGGTTTGTCTTTCTAAAAGACAACAAAGAGTTGATAGAAGAAATCAGAAAAAAAGTCAAACAATTGGTTATCAAATCAGATCCAAAAACTTGGGCTGATAGTAATCAAATCCGTAATGACATTCGTGACAAGATAGGACAATTTGTTTTGAGTAAAACAGAAAAACGTCCGATGATGTTGCCGGTGATTATTGAAGTATAAGCATTGATTTAAACTGATTTAGACAGAAAACTTAAAATAAAAAATCGTCTTGAGAAAGGCGATTTTTATTTATTTATTTATTTTCCATAGGATCTAATGACTCTTCATTCATATTTTTTATAAATTTATTTTGTATAGTAGTATTTTACCTTAAGATAGTCACAACTACAACTTTTTACTTTGTACAACATTTTATTTTTATGCTATAATAAAAAATATAAATAATTTAATTAAAAAAATATGCCTGTCAAAAAATCTTCTACTTCTAGTAGAAAAACAATATCTTCAATGCCGGACATGCCTACAATGACTCCACCTGTGTCATCAACACCTAGTGCATCAAGTATGCCAAGTGAAAGACATGATTTTGTTCATGGATATGGACATATGGGAATGGGACATCATTGTAAGAGTCATGGTTGTCATTTTGGTCACAAACTTATGAAAACCTTTTATGGTATTTTGTTAGTTTATCTTATTATTTTTGTGGGTACTCTTATTCGCAATGAAATAAAAAACTTTGATTATATTGGAGTTGCTCCTGTGGATGTAAGTGATCGTCAATTGAATATTTCAGCAGAAGGTGTTGTCGATGTGGTACCAAATGTTAGTGTGGTAACTGTTGGTAATAGTTTACGTGAAGTTACGGCTGACGAAGCTCGTAACAAAAATAATCAATTGATTACAGATTTTGTTACCAAAGTAAAAGCTTTGGGTATTCCTGCTACTGATATCAAGACAGAATCCCCAAGTATGTATCCTGATTACAATTATTTAGAAGATGGTACAAGAGAACTTGCTGGTTATAATATAAATCAAAGTGTGACTGTGAAAGTAAGAGACAATGTGGATAAAGCTAGTCAAGTAGTGATGCTAGCAGGTGAAGCAGGTCTCAATACTATTGGTGGCGTAGAATCTGTCGTGGATGATAATACTGATATCTACCTAGATCAAGCTCGTCAACAAGCTGTAGCCAAAGCCAAGGCAAAAGCTCAAAAATTAGCAAATGACTTGGGAGTAACTTTGGATGGTGTTATTTCTTATAATGAATATATTGCTGATTCTGGTATTTATCCTAAATATATGGCGATGGATTCTATGGAAGGTTATTCTGAAAGTGCTCCTACTATTGAGCCTGGTACTAGTCAAGTTAGTTTGAATATAAATATTACTTATAAGATAAAATAAGTGTACAATTTTAAAGACAGCCTTTCCTAAAGGCTGTTTTTTTTGTATAATAGTAATCAGCTAGACAGCAAATCCAGCTTGTCATCAGACTCAGCCTTTTTATCTAAAACCTAGGCTTACCTAAAACCTAGTATTTAATTAAGATTTTATGAAAAATACCGAAATAAAGAAAATTGTTTCCAGAGAAATATTGGATTCACGTGGTAACCCAACTCTAGAGACCAAAGTATATTTAGTGGGTGGAGCTGTGGGTAAAGCAGCTGTTCCATCTGGAGCTTCTACAGGTACTCATGAAGCACTTGAGCTTCGTGATAATGCTAAGCGTTTTGGGGGTAAGGGCGTACTTAAAGCGGTCAAAAATGTTAATACACTTATTGCCAATTCTTTGATTGGACAAGATGCTAGTAAACAAAGAGAAATTGATGAAAGAATGATTGAACTTGATGGTACTGATAACAAGAAAAAGCTTGGGGCCAATGCAATTCTTTCAGTTTCTCTTGCTTGTGCTAGAGCTGCTGCCAAAGCAGAGAAAAAACCACTTTACAAATATATTCGTAGTACTTTTTCTCTTCCAGAAAAAAACTGGCGTATGCCAATAGCCACCATGAATATATTGAATGGTGGGCGACACGCTGACAACAATCTTAGTTGTCAGGAATTCATGATTATTCCTATTCACAAGAAATTTTCTGAAAGAGTTAGAATGGGTTCACAAATTTTTCATTCTCTAAAAGCAATATTAAACGACAAAGGTTATGCGACTTCTGTCGGAGACGAAGGTGGCTTTGCTCCAGATTTACTAAATAATGAAAGAGCTATCCAACTTATTTTAAAAGCTATTCAAGTTTCTGGTTTTGAGCCTGGTAAAAATGTTTTTCTAGGTTTTGACATTGCGGCTTCAGAATTTTATCGTAAAGGAAAATATTATTTTACTAGTCCTTCACAAGCTTCGACTGCTGACAAAATGCTCAGAATTTTGGAAACTTGGGTGAGAAAATATCCAATACTTTCTATCGAAGATCCTTTGGCAGAAGATGATTGGGAAAATTGGGCAATACTTACCAAAAAATTGGGTAAGAAAGTAACGATAGTAGGAGATGATCTTTTTGTTACCAATGTGAATCGTATTCAAAAAGGAATTGATGAAGGTGTCGCCAATGCAGTACTTATAAAACTAAATCAGATTGGTAGTCTTTCAGAAACCATAGACGCGATTTATCTTGCCAAGAAAAATGGTTACAAAGTTTCAGTCTCACATCGTTCAGGCGAAACAGCAGATACTTTCATCGCTGACTTAGCAGTAGCGGTTAACTCAGAATTCATCAAGACTGGTTCCATGAGTAGATCTGAGAGAGTAGAGAAGTATAATAGATTGATGGAGATTGAAAGTGAAGTTGTTAAATAGTTCGGAGTTCTTAGTTCAATGTTCATAGTTATAAAATAGTTAAATTTTTTTGAGGAGGTAAGATGGTTAAATTGCTAAGTTGTTGTATTGCAAACCATTTAACCATTTATCAATTTAACAATAAAAAACATGTTAAAAAAAATAGACTCACAAAAAAATGATAACATCAAAGATAGTAAACCCGTCGTCTTCATGATTCTCGATGGTTTTGGTTTGGCTGATCCAAAAAATACTGGCAATGCTATCACGCCAGATACTGCACCAAATATTTTTTCTTATATTAAAAAATATTCTAGTACTGAAATAAAAGCTTGTGGTAAAGATGTTGGGCTTTTCCCCAATCAAGAAGGTAACTCTGAAGCAGGACACTTGAATATTGGTGCTGGTAGAGTAGTGGAGCAAGATTTGGTGCGTATTTCCACGGCTATAAAAGATGGAACATTTTTCAAAAATGATTCTTTTCGTCATGCTCTTTTTCATGCTAAAAAATATAAAAGCGCTGTACATCTTATGGGACTTTTGACTGATGGACAGAGTGCTCATTCCAATCCTGCTCATATTTATGCTTTGCTTGAATATTTGCGTAAGCAAGGACAGAAAAAAGTTTTTCTTCATTTGTTTACTGATGGTCGTGATTCTTCGACACATGGTGCTGTAAATTTTTTGCGTCTTTTGCGTAAAAATATGAAAAATGGGGAAGAAATTGCTACTATCATGGGGAGATTTTATGGAATGGATAGAAATAAGATGTGGAGTAGGACTGAACAAGCTTACAATGCTATGGTTTTAGGTGTTGGACTTTCTGCTGAGAGCGCTGAAGAAGCTATCTCTCAAGCTTACAATAGAGATGAAACAGATGAATATATTCTGCCAACGGTAATAAAAAAAGGTGGTAAACCTATTGCAACTATAGAAGATAATGACGTCGTTTTCTTTTTCAATGCCAGGAGTGATAGATCTCGTCAAATTACCAAATCTTTTGTGCAAAAAGATTTTCAAAAAATGAATCCAGGAGCTTTCAAAAGAAAAAAAATTCCCAAAGATATTCGTTTTGTAGCGATGACAGATTTTGGACCAGATTTGCCGGGTATTTTTACTGCTTTTCCAAGCCCTGATTTCAAAAATTGTTTAGCCAAAGCTATTGGTGAAAATTATGATCAACTTTATATTTCTGAAACAGAGAAGTACGCTCATGTTACTTATTTTATCAATGGTGGTTTTTCTGAACCTATCAATGGTGAAAAAAGACAAATGGTAAAATCAGGAGCACATTATTCTTATGCTGACAAACCAGAAATGCATGCGCAAGAAATTACTGATATTGTTTTGGATTATTTGAAAAAAGATACTTATAATTTTGTGACTATCAATTTCCCAAATGCTGATATGGTAGGTCATACTGGAAATTTTGAGGCGGCCAAAGTTGCGGTGTCTATACTTGACGGACAGGTCAAAAAACTGGTAGATTATGTATTGTTTCGTAATGGCAAATTGTTTATTACGGCTGATCATGGTAATGCTGAAAAGATGTTTGATGAAAAGACAGGGGAAATTATGACTTCTCATACGACTAATCCTGTTCCCTTTATTTTGATTAGTAATGATAAAAAACAAAAGTTGAAGATAGGGAGATTGGCAGATGTGGCACCAACAATTTTGAAAGTATTAAATATTGACAAACCAGAAGAAATGACTGGAAAGGCTTTAATTTAGAAATTATTTATGTATCAAGAAATAGAAAATTTTGAAAGAAGATTGGAATCATTGAAAATGCAATTGGAATCTGCTGGTATTGATACTAGTAAGTTTGGACAAGGTGAAGCCAAGACTTTGGCTCATCTTCAAAAAGAAATAGATGCTGGAGAAAGTGTATTGCTTGTAAATGAAAATGGAGAACTTTTAAGAACTGTTGAGGGGTCCAAAGCACATGTATTTTATAGTTCTCCAGAAGGTAAATTATTTAAATTGAAAGAATTGAAACAAATTTTTAAAGATGGTCGAGAAAGAGTCCGTGATTATTTACCTCAATCAGTCTCAGAAAAAATGGTCCCAGGTGAAGATCCTATTTCTGTCATGAAACGTGGTTTACAAGAAGAACTCGGTATTGATGGTTCTATTGATTTACAAGAAAAAGAAACACAAAAACAGTTGAAGAAGTCGCCAAGTTATCCAGGTTTACAATCACAATATATAAATCACATGTTTGAAGTTTTTTTAACAGATAATCAATTCAAACAAGAAGGATATCAAGAAGTACAAGAAGATAAAACCACTTATTTCATTTGGGAGGAAGTAAAATAAACATAAAAATTATTATGATAAATCGTCCAAAACCAGCAGTATTGCTTACACTTAGTGGATGGGGTCTAGCTCCAGATACTCAAGGTAATGCTATTACGAAAGCTCATACTCCCAATTTAGATAAGTTCGCTAGTCAATATCCTGTGATGAGTTTGGGTGCTTCTGGTCCAGATGTAGGTCTGCTTGATTTTGAAGTAAGTAATTCTAGGATAGGACATTTGAATTTGGGAGCTGGTAGAATTTACAAAAAAATATTACCAAGAATAAATCAAGCTATAGAAGATGGTAGTTTTTTTGAAAACAAAGCTTTCGTCTCAGCTTGTGAACATGCTATAGAAAATAATTCTGCTTTGCATATTATTAGTCTTTTTGGTAATCAGTTTCACAATGCCAATGATGAACATTTTTTTGCTTTGTTAAATCTTATTAAAGATAAAGGGATAAAAGAAGTTTTTGTACATGCTATTTTGGATGGTGAAGATGACATATACAATAGTGGTAAAGTCCATTTGCAAAATATAGAAGCGAGAATGTCAGAGATTGGCTTGGGGAAAATAGTTACAATATCGGGTCGTTATTATGCTCTTGATAATAGTCGTCATTGGGATAGAACAAAACATGCGTATGAAGCTATGGTAAATGGTCAAAGTAATTATAACTTTGAAACTACTTTTGACGCTATAACTGATTCCTATAAAAGAAAAGTGTATGACACAGAATTTGTCCCAACTATTATTGGACAAAAAAAAGGTACAAAAATTATAAACGACAATGATGCTGTGATTTTTACAAATTTTGGAGCAAGTCTTTGTCGTCAATTGACTAAAGCTTTTGTGTTACCAGCCTTTGCCCCTTTTGATAGGAAGTATTTGAGAAATCTTTTTTTTGTAACTATGACTAATTATGAAAAAGAGATACCTGTCGCTGTTGCTTTTTTACGTTCATATATTCATAATTCTTTATCAGAAATTTTGAGTAAAAATGAATTGTCACAAATTCGTATTGCTGAGACAGAAAAGTATCCATGTGTTACTTCTTTTTTCAATGGTATGTACGATGAAAGATTTAATAACGATGAGTGGAAGATGATTCCATCTCAAAAGGTAGAAAATTATAAAGATGTTCCTGAAATGAGTGTTGGTAAAGTTTCTTCAGAAGTAATCAAAGCTATAAAATCAGAAAAATATGATTTTATCTTGGCTAATTTTGCTTCAGCAGAATCTATTTCTATCACGGGAGATCTTACTGCTACTATAAAAGCTTGTGAAATTATTGATAAAAATATTGGAAAAATTGCTGATTATGTTTTGGCTGAAGATGGAGTACTTTTTATAACATCAGACCATGGTAATGCTGAAAGCTTTTTGAACATTCAGACGGAAAGTACTGAAAAAAATGGCAGTACCAATAATGTACCATTTTTTATTATTAAAGAAAGTTTGTTTGGTGTTGCTGGTAGAGTAGGTGATTCACCTGATCAAGATCTTAGTTTGTTACCAAAGTCTGGTGTGTTGGGAGATGTTGCTCCAACAATCCTTAAAGTTTTGGGGATAGATAAGCCTGAGGAAATGAAAGGACATGCTTTAATTTAGTAATTTATTATTTTTAAAAATAAGTTTTTTTAAACAAAAAACAGACTTACTTCAAGTCTGTTTTTTTATTTAGCAATTTCTTGTTTGATATGTTTCACTATTTCTTCTTCTACTTCATTTAAACTCTTGCCACTAATTTCAAACTTAGTTTCATTTTCGTCACCCTCTGCTGAATATTTTTTCATTATTTCTGTGGCATGATGTTGCGGGAGGATTCTGAGTGTACCAGATATTTTGTCTCTATCATCTGTATCTTCATGAAGAAGTAAAACAAATTGAGCTGATGGGGAAGTGGTAATGAGTTCATCAATAATATTATTCAAGTCTTCTTTTTTTGCGCCACTTCTGACAAAATCATCACGAGTAATAGTGGACCAAACAAGATTGTTTTCTTTGTCTTCTTTCAAGTTGCTGAGTACTGATCCCCAGATTTTGAAAGTAGCAATAGACTTTGTTTGATAAAGATTCTTGATAACAAAAGCTCTGTCTGCTCCTAGATCTACTAGCTTACTAGCTACTTGCAAAGTTTGTGGACGAACTTTATTTTTTTTGAAACTATTAGTACCGGCTACAATACCTGTCAAAAGAGATTGTGCAATATGTCTATTTAGTAATTCCCCTTGACTTTTTTGTAAGAGATCAAAAATGATTTCGGCACTAGTACTAGCAGGCAAGTCTATAATATTTATTTGGCCATAATGTTCGTTGTTTGATTGATGGTCAATATTTATAATAGGTTTGCTATAGAAGAAATTTTCGTGGTCAGTGTATATTTCACCAAGAGAGGCTAAATCAGGAGTATCAATTGTTATAATCAAATCGTATTTGAAGTCACTTTGACTAGTCTTGATATCTTCTCGATTGAGATAACCATTTTTTGGAGTTATAAAAATTCTCAAGTTGTTATCTTTTGTATCATAACTAAGTTCAGAAATACCAGTTTTTTCAATATCAACATTGATGATGAAGTTGTTTAATCCATCAAATCGGGGACTTATTTTTTGGGAATGTTTGAGGAATTCGTATTGAGTAGGCAAAACAAAATCAGCACATACTATATCTACACGTTTATTTAGTTGCTCCAAAAAGAGTTTGAGCGCAAGAGAGCTTCCTATCGCATCACCATCAAAATGTTTTTTGAAAGTAATTAGAATGTTTTTTTTGTCTTCTAGCGCTTTTGTGAATTGTTCTATTTTACCGAGGGCCATAATTTTTGTTACAACTAAGTATCTACAAGCTAAAAACCTAGTGGTAGCATCCTTTTTGGTGCAAAAAAGGAGAATAAGCAATTATATACTAAATACTAAAATATGTCAATAGAGCCCAATATTTCGTGTTTTTTTTGACTATTTGGCTAATTTAAGGCATTTTCTTGCAATTTCTGGTTAATTATAGTAATATACTTTATGAAGTTTGTATGTTTTAAATGGGGTATTTAGTTAAATTACCTGTGTAAATGGCTAAATTGTCAAATTGTTAAATGGTTTTTAGAAAAGTAACAATTTAACAATTTAACAATTTAACAATAATTGTCTCATAAAATAGTGGCTATAAATTTTAAAGTCATCTATGAACTGAGAATTAAGAACTCTGAACTAAATGTATGGACAAAGCTTACGAACCAAAAAAATACGAAGATGATATTTATAAGTCTTGGGAAGATAGTGGATTTTTTAATCCTGATGTTTGTATTGAAAAAGGCGTAACTGACAAAGATGCAAAACCTTTTACCATAATTTTACCTCCACCAAACGTCACAGGAACACTTCACATGGGGCATGCTGCGATGCTCGCAATAGAAGACGTTATGATTCGTTTTCATCGTATGAAAGGCGACAAGACACTCTGGGTGCCTGGTACAGACCATGCAGCGGTGGCCACTGAATCCAAAGTTGAAAAGATGCTGATTGAATCAGGAGAATTCAAAAAACCAAAAGAAGAATTAGGTAGAGAAAAATTTCTTAAGCGTGTAAATCAGTTTGCTCAAGAATCTCACGACACTATTGTTAATCAATCCAAAAAAATGGGTTCTAGTTTGGACTGGAGTAGAGAAGCTTTCACTCTTGATGAAAAGAGAAATCTGGCTGTCAAAACTGTTTTCAAAAAAATGTATGATGATGGTCTTATCTATCGTGGTTATCGTGTTATCAACTGGTCTGTAAAGGGTCAGTCTACTTGTAGTGATGATGAACTTGTTCATATTGAGCGTCCTGCCAAAATGTATTATTTCAAATATAGTAAAGATTTTCCTATTACTATCGCGACTACACGTCCGGAAACCAAGCTTGGCGATACTGCTGTAGCTGTGAATTCCACAGGAAAATACCAAAAATATATAGGTCAAGAATTCGAAGTACAAGACGTTGGACAAAAAGGTCATATTTTAAAAATAAAAATTATTGGCGACGATCATGTTGACGAAAGTTTTGGTACAGGAGCTCTTGGTGTAACACCAGCTCACAGTCCTGTGGATTTTGAAATGTATTTGAAACAAAAAGCACTTGGCAATGATATTGGTCTGATTCAAGTTATTGGTGAAGATGGAAAAATGACTGACAAAGCTGGTAGTGAGTATGTAGGTTTAGGTGTAGAAGAAGCTCGTGAAAAATTTGTAAATTATTTACGTGCGACAGGTCTGCTCGAAAAAGAAGAAGACATCATGCAAAATGTTGGTACCTCAGACAGATTCAAAGATGTTGTAGAACCTTTGCCAAAGACACAATGGTTTATTGATGTAAATAAAAAATTTCAAATAGATGATGCAAACTTTTTTGCTGGTTTACAATTGACTGGTGTTAAAAATGGTGAAGAATATTCACTCAAAGAACTAATGCAAAAAGTCGTAACTACCGGACAAATAAAAATCGTGCCAGAAAGATTCGACAAAGTTTATTTCAATTGGATAGATAATCTTCGTGATTGGTGTATCAGTCGCCAAATTTGGTATGGACATCAGATTCCTGTTTGGTATAAGAAGAGTAACGAGGAAAGTGGAATGGGGAATGAGGAAATTTTTGTTGATGTAAATTCTCCAGAAGGTGAAGGTTGGACACAAGATCCAGATACTTTAGATACTTGGTTTTCATCTGGTCTTTGGACATTCTCAACTCTTGGTTATCCAAATTTGGATTCACAAGATTTGAAAAATTTTCATCCGACTTCAGTGATGGAGACTGGTTATGATATTTTGTTTTTCTGGGTGGCTCGCATGATACTCATGACTACTTATACTCTTGGTCAAGTTCCTTTTGAAACTGTTTACTTGCATGGTCTAGTACGTGATGAACAAGGTCGTAAGATGAGTAAAAGTCTAGGAAATATTATCAATCCACTCGACATGATAGATAAATATGGTACTGACGCGACACGTCTTTCACTTTTGCTTGGCAATACTCCAGGCAATGATATGAAATTGTCAGAAGAAAAAATTGGTGGATTTAGAAATTTTGCCAACAAGCTTTGGAATATGGCGCGTTTCATCGAGATGACAGTAGAGGCTGAAGAAAAGAAATTACTGAAAGATACAGGTTTGCCAGAATCTAAAACTTTGTCAGACAAATGGATTTTGCAAAAATTGAATGAAGTAAGTAATGTGGTTGTAAACAATTTGGATAGCATGAATTTGTCTTACGCTGGTGAAAAACTTCGAGATTTCACTTGGAATGATTTGGCTGATTGGTATCTAGAGATTGCTAAGATTGAAGGAAGTAAATCAGAAATATTGAATTATGCTTTGAACACTGTGCTCAAGCTTTGGCATCCATTTATGCCATTTGTGACCGAAGCGATTTGGCAAGAATTTTATGGTAAAGAAAATATTTTGATGGTAGAAAAATTTCCTTTAAGTACTGAACAAAATTTAGAAATAAAAGATTTTGAAATTATTCAAAATGTGATAGTTGGTATTCGATCTGTAAAAGGTGATTATAAAATTGATCCAGTCAAAAAATTGAACGTCACCATTTCAGCAGGAGACAAAAAAGATTTGTTGTCACAAAATTCTGCAATAATTAGTAAATTGGCTAGATTAGAAAATTTGCATATCGAAGAAAAGATTGCAAAACCTGATCAGTCCGTTTCTTTTGTAGAAAGTGGCTTAGAAATTTTTGTTGAACTTGCGGGCGTGGTTGACTTTGCCAAAGAAAAAGAAAAACTAGGAAAAGAAATAGAACAATTGACTAAGTATATTTCAGGATTGGAAGGTAAACTAAATAATCCAGGGTTTGTAAGTAGTGCTCCAGCAAGTATTATTGAACAAGAAACAAATAAGTTGATTGAATCAAAAGAAAAATTGGAGAAGTTAAATAAACAATTTCAAGCAATTTAAATTTTTAGAAATAAATATATGAATGTAATTATTGATGAAGAAAAAATCCAAAATTTGTTATCACGTGGTGTAGAAAATATTTACCCAAAACGTGATTTTTTGGAAGCAAAATTAAAATCTGGTGAAAGACTTACTCTTTATACTGGTTACGATCCTACCGCTCCAACTCTTCATATTGGTCATGGTATTACTATGCTTAAACTTCGTGAATTTCAACAGCTTGGTCACAGAGTTATCATGCTTATCGGAGATTACACTGGAATGATTGGTGATCCGACAGACAAAGGTGCTGCTAGAACCAAGCTTACTCGTGAGCAAGTTTTGGAAAATTGTAAAATGTACCAAGAACAAGCTAGTGCAGTTTTGGATTTTGAAGGTGAAAATCCTGTAGAGGTTAGATACAATGGTGAATGGTTTTCCAAAATGAATTTTGCAGATGTACTTGATCTTACATCTCACTTTACTGTACAGAGAATGCTTGAGCGTGACATGTTTGATAAACGCATGAAAGAAGAGAAACCAATTTACTTACACGAATTTTTGTATCCTGTAATGCAAGGTTATGATTCTGTAGCCATGGATGTTGATGGAGAAATTGGTGGCAATGATCAGACTTTCAACATGCTTGCTGGACGTACTCTTATGAAAGATTTGAAAAATAAAGAAAAATTTGTGCTTACTGGTAAACTTCTAACAGATAGTACTGGAAAGAAAATGGGGAAGAGTGAGGGGAATATGGTTGCGTTTAGTGATACACCAGAAGATATGTTTGGTAAGATTATGAATTGGACTGATACTATGATTGTCAGTGGTTTCGAAGTTTGTACTAGAATTCCTATGGAAGAAATAGAAAGCATGAAAAAAGATTTGGATGGTGGCGCCAATCCTCGTGATGCCAAATTCAAGTTAGCCTATGAAATTACTAAAACATTTTTGGGTGAAGAATCTGCTAAGATTGGACAAGCTCATTTCGAAAAAGTAATCCAAAGTAAAGATAGACCAGATGAAATCGCTGAATTAAAACCTACAAGTTATAATATTATTGAAGTATTGGTAGAATCAGGACTTAGTACTGGCAAGAGTGATGCTCGTCGCGCGATTGAGCAAGGTGGTGTCAAAGTAAATGATGAAAAAATTGAAGCTTTTGATTATGATACCAAGCCAGAAGATGTAATTCAAAAAGGTAAAAGATTTTTTGTGAAAGTGAAATAATATGAAATTTGGAATTGTACTAGATTCAAAACAAAATAAAGGAATGTTAAGTTTAAATTCACTGAACTTTATTAAAGTTTTGGTGGTAATAATTTTTTTTGTAATAGCACAACCTTATTTATTAAAAATTTTTGATTATAGAAAATTTGATTTTTTATTTCTTAGTTTGTTAGTATTTATCCTGATATTTTTTATTAGACATAGTGTGTTTTTTGAGGATGATTTTATTGTTTTAGGTGATGGTTTGAATATGATGAGAAAAAAGATTTATTTTAATGAAATAAAAGAATTAATAATTGATGATACCAAAATGTTTCATATTATATTGGATGAAGGTAAAGAATTTGTATTTCGCGTTAGGCGTAATTCTGAATATGAAGATTTACGAAATCAATTTTATTCTGTAGGCCTATATAAGGGTGATATTAGAAAATAAAAAATATGAACAAAAAATTACAAACAAAAATTCAAGAAATTTTGGGGCTAGAAAATCTGATGTTTTCAACTCCACCAAAACCAGAAATGGGCGATATTGCATTGCCTTGTTTTGAATTATCAAAAGAAAAGAAACAAAATCCAGCTGAATTTGCTAAGAATTTTGTAGAAGAATTTTCTTTGCCAGCAGATACAATTATCAAAGAAGTAAAAGCTTTTGGACCTTATATCAATTTGTTTTTGGATACTGCTAAAGTTTCAGAAATGATTTTGGAAGATATAAATGAAGATTTTGGTAACAACAATATAGGTCAAGGTAAAAAAGTTTTGATTGAATATCCTAGTCAAAATACGCACAAAGAATTTCATATTGGACACATGCGTAATGTTTGCGTTGGTAATACTATTGTTCAAGTTTATCGTGCTAGTGGCTACGACATGATTCCGATGAATTACGTCAACGATTTTGGTCGTCATGTCGTGAAGTGTCTTTGGGGAATTCAAAATAGTTTTAAGTTCGGAGTTCAAAGTTCAGAGATTTTTGATGCATCAAATAAACAAAAGGTATTGGGGGAAATTTATGCCAAAGCTAGTAACTATCTAAAAGATCATGACAAAGAATATAATGAAGAACTAGACGCTATTCAGTATAAACTTGAAAATGGTGAAGAAGAGATTACCAAGCTTTTTGAAGAAACCAAAAAATGGAGTACTGCAGGTTTTCTTGATTTGATGAATGAACTAAAAGTTGAACACGATTCTATAATTTATGAAAGTGAAGTCAAAGCTCGTGGACAAGAAATTGTTGATGAATTATTAAATAAAAAAATTGCTGAAGTAGGGGAAGGTGGCGCTATCATAGTTGATTTAAATAAATATAATTTGGATGTGGCTTTGGTAAGAAAGAGTACTGGTGGAGGAGTGTATATGACTAGTGACTTGGCTTTGTCAGAAGAAAAATTTAAAAAATATGATGTGGTAGAAAGTATTAATATTACAGCCACTGAACAAAATTTTTATTTCAAGCAACTTTTCAAAGTTTTGGAATTGTTTGGCTTTGACAAAAAAATGACTCATATTGGTTATGGTTTAGTCAATTTACCAAGTGGTAAAATGTCTTCTCGTGCTGGCAATGTGATCCTTTATGAAGATTTGCGTGACAAAGTTTTGGATCATTTAGAAAAAGAAACAAGAGCTCGTCACGAAGACTGGAGTGAGAAAAAAGTAAAAGAGACTGCACATGTTTTGACTATGGCAGTGCTCAAGTTCACTATGCAAAAACACGAAGCTGAAAAAGTTGTTACTTTTGATTTTGATGAAGCGGTTAGTTTCGATGGTTTTAGTGCTCCATATATTTTGTACACTGTTGCACGTATCAATAGTTTAGAAAGAAAATTTACTGGTAAATCAAATGATGAAGTCAATTTTTCTTTGTTTATAGAAGACGAAGTGAAAAATTTGGTTTTGAAAATCGCAGAATTTCCAGAAATAGTGGAGAAGGCTCTCCAAAATTATAATTCTTCAGTTATTGCGAAGTATTGTTTTGATTTAGCCAAGACTTACAATGATTTTTATAATAAACATAGTGTTTTGAATGCTGAAAATGAAGAGTTGGTAAAAGCAAGATTATATTTGAGTACCAAAGTGTCTCAAATTTTGACAAAGGCTCTTGGATTGCTTACAATAGATACTGTCTCCGAAATGTAGAAAAATCCGGATATTCGAATAATCCAGATTTACGGATGTGAACTACGCTTTAATAATTAGTGTTAAGATTAGTGGTATGTTATATAAAAAAATTATTCGTCCAATATTGTTTAAAACTGATCCAGAAAAAATACATCATTTTGTTATCAATATTTTGGGTGCAACTAGTGTTTTGCGCCCTTTTTATTTTTTGATAAAAAAGTTTTTATTTATCGATGATCCTCGTCTGCACGTGAAGCTTGGAAATCTTGAATTAAAAAATCCGGTTGGTTTGTCTGCTGGTTTTGACAAAGATATTACTGCACCGCATGCATATCCGATGCTTGGTTTTGGTTTTGCTGAGCTTGGTTCTATTACCAATTCTGCTCAGCCTGGCAATCCCAAGCCTCGTCTTTGGCGTATACCGGAGGATAAAGGTCTTATTGTCTATTATGGTTTGTCTAATAGTGGAAGTCTTGAATCAGCTAGAAGAATCAAGAAAAAAATGCAAAAACGGGATATTCCTTATGGTATCAGTATTGCGGTGACTACAGGTTTGAAAGAGTCAGAAATGGCAGATGATTATGTACGTTCTTTTCTAGATTTGTATGAACTAGCTGATTACATTACTCTCAATGTTAGTTGTCCAAATGTCGCGAAGTGTGATGTCTTTGCTCAGGTTTCTTTTGTAGAAGAACTTTTGAAGAAAATAAATAAAGTTGTATCCGCCCAAGGCGGACCAGTATTCTCTGGGAAAAAAATAACGAAAGACATTTTTGTAAAAATTGGTCCAGATATGAGTTATGAAGATTTGGATAAAGTAATTGATTTGTGTATTGAATACAAAATGACAGGAATTGTGGCAACCAACTTGATAAAAAATAGATCTTGGGTAAATAAATTCAAATCATCAAAAGAAAAATTGGATCATCCTGGTGGAATTTCTGGAAAACATTTGCAACAAAGAACAAATAATATTATAAAACACATTCGTGAACGTGCTGGTGACAGATTGAAAATTATTGGTGTTGGTGGAATTTTTACAGCAAAGGATGTTTATGCTAAAATGAAAGCAGGTGCTGATGCTGTGCAGATGATTACAGGGTTTATTTATGGAGGACCTTTTACTATTAGAAAAATAAATAAAGAGTTGATAGGTATTTTGGAAGATAAAAAATTGAAATAATTAAAATATAATATTTTAAAAATATACACAATAAAGATAAGCAACTTGACATTTTGTTTTTTTTGTGTATTATAGAGGTATCTGATTTTGGCTTTTTGTATATATAAATGTATTTATATATAAAGAGCGGAAATCATTTCGCAAAAATTTAACACTTACACTTGCGCAGGAGAATTATGAATAATCCTGAAGGAATCTCCTCACGCAATCGTGTGGGGCTGGCTTTTGTCGAAGATGTTGAAACTGTTGATGTCGTCGAGGTCGAAGAGACCTTGTTGACTGATGCGGTTGAGACCCTCGATCCTGAGCCTGTGTCGAACCAGAAGAAAAAGCGTCGTAAAAACTTGTTTCAGAGGATTTTGAAGAAGTTCTTCGTCCTCGTGGCACGTGCTTACGTCAGCTTCTTCTACTACACTTGGCCTATTCTCAAGAAGGCCATCAAGCCGAAGTTCGTCTTCGCTGTCTATGGCAACCGCAAGCAGCAAGGGCGTTTCTTCAGTGAGAGCTTCACGAAGAAGGCTCGGAGGGCTTTTCCCATCGGGTTCATGTTCTTTCGTGGAAAGCTGGGAATGTACTGTGCCTCTCCTCGAACTGAGGAAGAAATGGCAGAAAAACCTGCTTTTGCTAGTGCCTACCTTATGGGAGTGCTCTCTGAGTTCCCTAAGACCAAGCACTTTGCGTTGGCAGGACGCCTTCCTTCCTTCGATCACAAGGCACGTGGTAAGAACGTTCCAGAGCCTTTGCGTGATGGGTCAATGGGGACTCGTTACGTGATGCTTCGTACAGCAGAAGCCTTGGCAAAAAAGCTGGGTAAGACTTTGAGTGAAACTACTTTTTGTATCCCTGGTGGAGCTGGCTTCACAGGGGCGAAGGTGGTGGAAGATCTGTCGAGGATCTGTCGATTCGTCATCGCTCTTGACCCGCGTTACGAGATGTCTGAAACGATGGGCAATGTTCTTCGTACGAACGATGCTCGAGCTGTCGGACAGGCTGATGCCGTCATCATCTTGACCGGTAATGGAAAGGAGGTTGAGAACTTCATTCCATACTTGCATAATGGGATGGTGTTGGCCGACGACACTCATCCGCCGGTACCTAAGTATTTGCGTGAGCAAGTCGCGGGAACTGGTGCGATGTTGTACAAAACTGTGGCGGAGGCCAGACGTGGTATCCGGATGATTCCGGCTCTGCCAGGTTTCGAACCGTCGAATGTTCCGGGGTGTCTACTTCAGTGTGTCGTCGAGATGACAGCTGGAAGGTACTTCGATGAACATGACTTTTCTCGGTTTTGTGATGAAGCTGATAAGCTGGGTTTCTATGCCAAGCTCATCAGTCATCCGGACTGAGAGAGGAAGCGTAATTGTCTTAACCAACAATTACGCTACCAACAATACACACGAATATTCGTGTGTATTGTTTTTTTAGGAAAAAAATAAAAAATAGTGTATAATATAAAAAGTATGGATCAATTTATATTAGATTTCAGAAATATAACAGTGTTGATTTCTCTTGCTATACATGCTTCTTTGTTATGGGTGTTGTTTAGGTATGGTAGAAAAACACCAGGTGGAAAAGCTTATGTCTTTGCTATTCTAGCAATTGCTGGCTGGGTTTTTCCTATGTTTTTGTATAGATCAAATTTTTTAGGTGAAGCGGTACTTTGGGTTAGGATACTATATATAATGGCTTCTTTTACATCCACTACTTTTTTTTATTTTACTTTAGTTTTTCCTGAAGATAAAAAAATATCTTTTAAGTTAAAATTATTTTTATTATTAGAAAATTTATTTGTTGTCTATCTTTGTATACATCCTACTTGGATGATAAAGGGTGTAGAGTTAGTTGATAAGGGTGAAGATATTATACTTTGGGGTCCTTTGTACTTTTTGTATGCCAATCATGTGAGTTTTTTCTTTTTGTTAGGTTTTATTGTATTATTTTTGAAGTTTCGTAAAGAAAAAGGAATGACAAGGAGACAAATATTATTTATATTGTCAGGTTATTTTTTTGGGGCCAATTTGGCTATGGTTACCAATTTGATATTACCTTGGTTTGGTAATTTTGAATATAATTGGTTGGGACAATTTTTTTCTACATTAGTAGCTGCGTTTACTACTTATGCAATTTTGAGATATAAACTTTTGGATATAAAGATGGTTGCAACAGAAGCTTTTCTTCTATTGTTAAATTTTTTACTTTTAATAAGGTTGCTATTTTCGAAGGATTATAGTGATGTTTTAGTTAACGTAATTGTTTTTATTCTTGTTTTATTTGTTTCTTTTATTCTTTTTTTGAGCGTTAAAAAAGAAATAAAACAAAAGGAAGAATTAGCTAGTTTAGCCCATAATCTAGAAAAAGCCAATTTACGTCTTCAAGAACTTGATCAACAAAAGACAGAATTTTTGTCCATTGCTTCTCACCAACTTCGTACACCTCTCACTATTATTCGTGGATATATCGAGCTTATTGGCGATGGTGCTTATGGTAAGGTGCATAAACCTTTGAAAGAAGTTTTGAAAAATATGGATGAGAGCAATGATAGATTGATGACACTGGTAGAAGAATTTTTGGATATTACTCGTATTGAACAAGGTAGGACTAAGTTTACTTTTGAAGATAAGAATATGAATGAGCTTATTTCTAGTGTTGTGAAAGAGTTGTCTATGAAACCAGAGTTTGCTGTTAAAAAATTAAAAATAGTTTGGAAACCAGACAAAGAAATTACAAATATTTATATGGACGAAGAAAAAGTTCGTCATGTAGTTTTCAATTTTTTGGACAATGCTATCAAGTATAGTGATAAAGGTACTATTACCATTTCTGTAGAAACAGAAGATGGGGGATACACTGTCCGTGTAAAAGATCATGGTTTTGGCTTCAATAAAGAAGATGAAGTAAATTTTTTTCAAAAATTTTATCGTGGTAAAAATGTGGAAGGTACCAATGTCAATGGTACTGGTCTTGGTATTTATGTTTGTAAGAGATTTATTGAAAAACATGGCGGTCATGTCTGGGCACATAGTCCAGGACTAGGGCAAGGAAGTGAATTTGGTTTTTGGATACCTGGTGTGAAGGGTAAAGAGTAATGTGTAATGAAGAATTAAAAAATAGTTCATAATGTTATAAAATTGAAAGTTTGTAGAGTTTTTGATTAGCCTTTATGAACTTTTGACTTTTTGACTGTTTTAATGCTATAATATCATATATTTTAAAATATTAATTAAAAATATCTATGTTCAAACAAAGTCCAGAAGAGATGGAAACTACATCTCACAATCATACTCAATCTCACCATGCTTCTCACGAAGAAGATCAAGTAGAGACAGTAGTGGGTCCTTCTGTTGTTGTAGAAGGAGATTTTGTTTCTGAAGGTAATATCTTGGTAAAAGGTACTGTTTCTGGTAATGTCAAAACAGGACGTCTTTTGACAGTAGAAGAAGGTGCTAAGATTTTGGCTAATGTCAAAGCTGGTGAAGCTATTATTTCTGGAGAAGTACAAGGAAATGTAAAAGTTGATGGCAAATTGGAGCTTACATCTTCGGCTCGTCTTTTAGGTGATATAATCTGTGAAACTTTAGTTATCGATGCAGGAGCTTTGCTTCAAGGTAAAGTAAGTATGAAAGGTTTAGAAGGAATGTCTGGAAAAATGGAAAAAAAAATTGTTAGACGTACAAAAAAAACAATAGAAGAAGATATTGACACACAGATGGATGAATAATTTTGGTTTTTAGCTAATTTAGGATAAAGCAAAAAAAGCTTGTCTGATGTTTCAGTAATTGAAGTTCTTCTTTATGTATGTCTATCTCTACGACAATTTTTTGAAAAGTAAAAAATATCACTCTACTATTAAAGCAATCGAAACTAGGTTGACAGATTATGGTATCGCTGGTAAAATCATCCGACTTCAACGTTATACTAACTGTGAGATGTTGATTGAGGATGAAATAAGAAAAGGAGCAAAAACTATTGTAATAGTAGGTAATGATGTTACTTTTGGTCATGTCCTTTCGAGGGCAGCTTCTTGTAGTGTCACATATGGTTTTTTGCCTATTGGAGTAGAAAATAGTATTGCTGAAGTTTTGGGTATATCTGTAGGACTAGAAGCTTGCGATGTACTTGCCAAAAGAAGAAAACTTTTTTTGGACGTTGGTTGGCTCAATAATCGTTATTTTATTTCTCAGCTTCATATTCCACCTAGTGATATTCAGATAGAGTATGATGAAAGTTTTAAAGTTGGCACTAAAGGTAAAAAAATGGAATTGGTAGTATGTAATTTGAAACCTTTCGTTTGGTCAAAAGGAAGTAAAAAATATGTGGTTCATCCTCAAGATGGTAAATTGGAAGCTTTTTTGAGACCTGTTGTAAAAAAAGGTGTTTTCAAAAAAGAACAATTTGAAGAACCAAGTATTTTCCCTTTTGAAGAAATTATCGTTTCTAGTCGTAAACCTTTTGTGGTAGAAACAGATGGTAATATCTCTAAAGAAATAAAGGTAAAAATAAAATTGGCCAAAAGTAGAATAGAAATGGTGGTAGGTAAAGAGAGAAAATTTTAACATGGATTTCATTGATTTTTATGGATTACACAGAATTTCAGTGAAATTAGTTTTAAAATAAGCCCAGATGGTGGAATGGTATACACACTAGCTTGAGGTGCTAGGCTTGTAATGAGCGTGCGGGTTCGAGTCCCGCTTTGGGCACTAACGAATTTTTTATTAATTAAAAAAATATGGAACATCCACAACTTGTAGACTATATCAAGAGTCAAGTATCTAGAGGATTCAAAAGAGACGATATAACTAAAACACTTTTGGAAACTGGTTGGAATAAAGAACAAATAGATACCGCGTTTAATTCATTGATTAGTATAGAAACTACATCATCGATTCCTGCAACAGAAAAGAAGCCATTTGGATTTTTTTCAAAAAAAATGATAGTTATATTTGCGATTGTTATTTTTGGTGTTTTGGCTTTTGGTGGTGGTACTTATGCTTACTTCAATTATTTTCAAAATCCAGAAAAGATATTTAATAAAATGTTGTTGAAAACAGAAGTAGTTAAAACTTGGGAATATAGTGGAAAGTTGAGTGTAGAGGGTACTTTTGAGGACAAAGACTATGCTTTGTCTAGTGATTTTGGAGGAGTTTATGATATGACAGATGTGGAAAATCCAAAAATTTCTGGTAGTGTAGATTTGAAATTAGATATGCCTCTTATGGATGGTCTTGAAGCGGGTTTAGATATTAAGTCTCTTAACAAGAACTATTATTTTAATGTAACAAAAACACCGGAGATTCCTTTTGTGGATTTGAGTGATTTTGAAAATCAATGGGTAAAACTTGATTTGGGTTCTTTGCAAGAACAATTAGGAATAGATGAAAAAGAGATTACTTCTAAATTGGACAAAAGTAAATTAACAAAAGAACAAATTGATCAAATACGTAAAGCTGTTATAAAATCACAAATTATTGAGGTAACTGAAAAATTAAAATCAGAAAAATTAAATGATGTAAATACTTATCATTATAAATTTGTTATCAATAAAGATGGTTTGAAAGAATTTTTATTAGCCTTACAAGATATTGTACCTGATGAAAGTTCTCTAAATAGATCCATTGAAGATTTTGATGAAACATTCAAAGATTTTCCTGAACATGAAGGTGAAATTTGGATTGGTAAAAAAGATTCATTGTTATACAAAGTGACTTTTTCTGCCAAAGTTCAAGAAGAAGGAGTGGATGCTACAATTGCTTTGTCATATGAATTCAAAAATTATAATAAACCAGTTCTTATAGAAGAACCAGAAGAAAGTAAAAGTTTGATTGAAATGATGTCTGCATTGTTTGCTCAGTTTGCTCCAATGTTGATGTCTGGAGAACAAGATGAACGAGTAGGATTAATGTCTGGGTCTCAAATGGGCACTACAACAGAACAGTTAGATAGTGATGGTGATGGAATTTATGATTCTTTTGAATTACAACTAGGTACAGACCCTATGAATCCTGATACTGATGGGGATGGTATCCCGGATAATGAAGACTTTAACATGCCAACAAACTTCTAAAAAAACTAGTTACATAGTATTTTTACACAGCCGACCATAAAATGGTCGGCTTTTTATCGCATATTTATTTTAGATATGATATAATATATTTAGAAAAGTTTTTCTTTATTTTATAATATATAAATTTTATGAAAGAACCAACTTATCGTGAAGCTCTCACTCATGGTTGGCATCTGGCCTGGCATCATAAATCTTTGTGGGTCTTTGGTCTTTTTGCTGCTTTTTTGGGGCAAATGGGTATTTTTGAATATTTAGCACAATCAATGGTTGGTGCTAGTAGAATGGGGTCGCCTTCTTCTTTTGTTTTTGTAAAAAATATGTTTGAGGGTTTCCGTTGGTCTGATTTTGCAGCTCTTTTTCATACTTCTTCTGACAAAATTGTTTGGTTGGTTTGGTTGATTATTATTTTTATTGCCATGGCTCTCTTGTTGACTTTTGTTGCTGTAGTTTCACAGGGTACTATTGTTCACAATACAGCTAAGTCTTTGGGAGGATTACGCCCTAAGTTTGTGGATGTTGATAAATCTTGGCATGAAAGTCGTATACATTTTTGGAGACTTTTTGTTCTTAATTTATTTAAAAAAATAATAACATTGTTATTTGTGACTTTCATTGCTTGGGGTATGTGGAATGCAAGTTTTTACGGTAGCAGTGTTGGTTCTCTTTTGTTATTTATTGCGATATTTTTATTGGCTACTATCATTGGTATGGTTTTGTCTTTATGGCTTATTTATGCTGTGGGTTATGTCGTAGTAGAAGAAAAAAAATTGATAGAAGCTTGTCGTTTGGCTTGGAGACTTTTTACCAGACATTGGTTGGTGTCTTTAGAAATTGGTTTTATATTTATTATTCTAAATGTATTTTTGGCACTGTTAATTTTAGGTGGCATGTACATTTTGTTTTTACCAAGTCTTTTTCTGTGGACATTGCTTGCTTTGACTGGTAATGCTGTCTTTTATGTGTTGGGGGTACTTATGGGATTTGTTTTATTTTCACTTTATCTCATGTTACTTGGTTCTATCTTTGTCATTTTTAGTACTTCTACTTGGACATATTTATTTGTGAAAATGCACAAAAAAGGTTTGAAAAGTCATCTTGTAAGACTTTTTCATGGTTAAAATATTTTTATGGCAAATGCTTTTGGTTCAATCAATGATTTGATAAACAATCAAAATCCTCAATTAAAAAATACTAAGAATAGTACTAAAGCTCAAGATGTAGAAGATAAGTTTAGTAATAAGATGGAGGATATAAAGAAAAAAGAATTAGAAAGTTTGGCTCAAGGTCATGCTGCTGATTTTGGTTTACCACATATTAATCTTATAAATTTTCCTATTAGTCAAGATGCTCTCAAAGTTGTTTCAAGAGAAACAGCTGAAAAATTGTCTGTTGTTTGTTTTTATGTGAGTGCAGAAGAATTTCGTTTGGCAACTCTTCATCCAGAAAATCCAGAAGTAAAAGAATTATTAGAAGAAATAGCAAAGCAAAGATATAGCAACGGTTCTCTTTATGTGATTTCCGAAACTAGTTTGGCTAGAGTTATGAAACTTTATGATAATCTACCAAATATCAAACCTATTACAAAAGATTTGGATATCAAAGCAGAAGATTTACAAAAAGTAGGGGATAGCGTAAATGATTTTTCCAGTGTTCAAGAACTTGTTAGTAAAAGTAATACAACAGATTTAGTTACTGTGATGTTGGGAGCTGCTCTTAAGGTAAATGCTTCTGATATCCATGTAGAAGCTGAACAAGAAAAAGTAGTATTGCGTTTTCGTTTGGATGGTATTTTGCAAGATATCGCTGAAATAAAAAAAGAGGTATTTCAAAAATTGTTGTCTCGTATCAAGCTTATTTCTGCTCTTAAGATTAATATCACTACCAAACCACAAGATGGACGTTTTACTATTCATTTACCAGAATATGATGTGGATGTACGTGTTTCTACTATTCCAACAGTGTTTGGTGAAAGTGTTGTGATGCGTCTTTTGGTTCAAAAACAAGATGGAATAAAATTGGATGATCTGGGACTTTCAGAAAGAGATTTTCAAGTTTTGAGTGAAGAAATAAAAAGACCAAATGGTATGATTATTACTACTGGTCCTACTGGTAGTGGTAAAACAACAACTCTTTATGCAGTTTTGCATATTTTGAATAAACCAGGTGTAAAAATAATTACTTTGGAAGATCCTGTCGAATATCGTATGGAAGGTGTCAATCAAAGTCAGATTGATCATAGTAAAAATTATGATTTTTCTTCTGGTTTGCGTTCTATTTTGCGTCAAGATCCTGATATCGTGATGGTTGGTGAAATCCGTGATGCAGAGACAAGTGAAATCGCTGTGCAAGCAGCTTTGACAGGGCATTTGATGCTTTCTACACTTCATACCAATAGTGCTTTTGGAGCTATCCCTCGTTTTCTTTCTATGGGGATTCAACCATTTCTTTTGGCACCAGCTCTAAATTGTGTGATGGGACAACGTCTAGTACGTCGTGTGTGTGAAAGTTGTCGCCAAGAAATATCTTTTGCTGATTTTGATGAACACACTCAAAAAAGATTACAAGAACAAGTAAGTAGTACTCCAGAAAAATTTAGAATAGATTTGACTACTACCAAATTTTATAAAGCAGTGGGTTGTGAAAAATGTAGTGATATTGGTTATAAAGGACGTGTTGGTATTTATGAAGTATTTGTTGTAAAAGATGAAATAGAAAAAATGATTTTGTCTGGACAAGTTTCAGAATTGGCTATTCAAGAGATGGCAAGAGAACAAGAAATGACGTCTATGGTTCAAGATGGTATAATAAAAGCATCTAAAGGGATGACTACTATTGATGAGGTATTTAGAGTTATAGATTAAAAAAAATTTATTTATAAAAAATAATATCTAATAAAATATTTTATATGGTTAGTGACCAACTAAATACAGGTGGTGCTTATGGACAACCTGTTCGTTTTTACAAATTTGTAGCTTTGACTTTTTTAGTAATTACTATCGTTCTTTTGGGTGGAATTATTTTTATGTCTTCCAAAAGAGCTGAAATTACTATCGTTACAAAAGCAGACCCTGTAGAGGTCAATACTGTTATTGATATCAATCCAAATGACGATAGCTCTATTGTCTCAGGTTTTGTTACTTCTACTTTTGTAGAATTGAGCAAAGCTTATAGTCCAAAAGGTAACAAAACAGAAGATGCGATAGCTACAGGAGAATTAATTATTATCAATGATTCAAGTGCGGCACAACCACTTATATCTACTACTCGTTTTATGACACCTGAGGGATTACTTTTCCGTCTCAAATCTGGTGTAACCGTACCTGCTGGTGGACAAGTTACAGCTGAAGTCTATGCTGACAAAGCAGGAGAAAGTGGAAATATTGGTCCTAGTAATTTTACAATTCCAGGTCTTAACGAAGCTAAACAAAAATTGATTTATGCTAAAAGTGAAGCCATTATGACAGGTGGTGTAAAAACTATAGGTGTCTTTAGTCAAGAAGATCTAACAAATGCTCAAAATAGTCTTTTGGCTGATTTGAAGACAAAAGGTATCGAAATGTTGGGAACACAAAATAGTGATAAAAAAGGTCTCTTTGATGTAGTACAATATACTTTTGAAAATGATGGAGAACAGGGTGCTGAAATAAGTAGTTTCAATGTAACGGGTAAAGCGACTGTCGTGGGAGTATTCTATGATGAAGAATCTCTTAAAAATTATTCAAAAGATATGCTTGAAAAACATATTGTGGATAATAGTGAAGTCTTGCAATCTGCTAGTGAAGAACCTAGTGTAGTTTTGAGTAAATATGATTTTGAAGAGGGTACTGCCAAATTGACTGTTACCAATTCAGGACTTGTGGATTTGGACCCAAATAGTCGTGAATTACAAAAAATAATGTTTTATGGTAAAACTGAAGATGAAGTTCGTCGTTATGTTATGGCTTTGATTCATGTTAGTAGTGTAGAAATGAACTTTCATCCTGCCTGGGTTAGAGAAGTACCTCATGTTGCTAGTAAAGTAGAAATTACTATAAGACAAGTACAATAATTTGACAAGATTTTATAAATAAGATAAGCTAATAACTGTTGAGTTAGAAACAGCCCAGTAGATACTTTGTTCATTAGGGAGAGAAAGCCTTAGACTGCAAGCTTTCTTGGATAAAAGATTACATGGTACCACTCTAGCGTGCTTGTGCGACAAAAAATAAAAAGTAAAAATTGCGGGTGGAACCGCCAAAAAGATAATGATTATCTTTGGCCCCGATAAATAAATTTAATTGTCTGTTAAGTTTGTTTATCGGGGTTTTTTAATTAATTCACAAATTTTCAATTATCAATTTCCAAACAATTTTAAAATGAACTAATTTTTGAAATTTAAAAATTAATGAATTGTTTGAAAATTTAAAATTTAAAATTGTAAAATTAAATACAATTGTATGTCAGAACAAAATAACTTGGAGAAGATGCGTCACTCTTGTGCGCATGTGGTGGCAGCTGCCATCAAAGAGCTTTACCCAAATGCTAAATTTGGTGTGGGACCTGTGGTCGAAAATGGATTTTTTTATGATGTAGATTTGGATACTACTCTTAGTGATGCTGATTTGAAAAATATTCAAAAGAAAGCAGAACACCTCATCAAACAAAACATTCCTTTTGAAAGACAAGAGATGCCAATCGATGAGGCTATTAGTCTTTTTGCTAGTATGAATCAAGACTACAAAGTTTCACTTTTAAAAGATTTGAAAGAAAGAGGTACAACCAAAATGAGTGAAGAAGAATTGCAAGATGTCGGAGGCTCTGTCGAAAATGTTTCAGTCTATAAGACTGGAAATTTCACAGATCTTTGTCGTGGTCCTCACGTAGAAAGTACAAAAGAAATCAAGGTTTTCAAATTGACTAAGATTGCGGGAGCTTATTGGAGAGGGGATGCTAACAATCCACAACTTCAACGTGTGTATGGCGTTTGTTTTGAAACCAAAGATCAAATGGCGCAGTATTTCCATATGATGGAAGAAGCTGAAAAACGTGATCACCGTAAAATAGGTACTGAGCTTGAATTATTTGCTTTTGATGAAGAAGTTGGTCCAGGGTTACCTCTTTGGTTACCAAAGGGAACTGTAATTACTGATGCTTTAGAAAATTTGGCCAAAGAAATGGAAAATAAACAAGGTTATAAAAGAGTAGGTAGCCCTCATATTGCCAAAGAGGCTTTGTATTTACGTTCTGGACATTTGCCTTATTATGCTGAGAGTATGTTTCCTCCAATGGAAATGGATAATGAAAAATATTATCTAAAAGCCATGAACTGTCCTCATCATCACAAAATTTTTGCAGCTACTCCAAAGAGTTATCGTGATTTGCCTCTTCGTCTGGCTGAATATGGACACTGTTATCGTTATGAAGACTCTGGTTCTTTGTTTGGAATTATGAGAGTTCGTTCTATGAAAATGAATGATGCACATATTTACTGTACAGAGGAACAGTTTGAAGCGGAATTCAAAAAAGTTATTGAACTATATCTTTATTATTTCAAAATATTTGGAATTGAAAAATATCAGATGCGTTTATCCAAACATTCAACAGAAGGTCTTGGCAAAAAATATGTCAACGAACCAGAACTTTGGATAAAGACAGAAGAACAAGTTCGTAAAGCACTGGTTCATTTGAATGTTCCTTTTGTAGAAGTAGAAAATGAAGCAGCTTTTTATGGACCAAAAATTGATGTACAAATTTGGTCTGTGATTGGTCGTGAGTTTACATTGGCTACCAACCAACTTGATTTTGCAGTACCTGCTAGATTTGACCTTACTTATATCGATAAAGATGGACAAGAAAAAACTCCTATTTGTATTCATCGTGCACCTCTTAGTACTCATGAACGTATGGTAGGATTTTTGATTGAACATTATGCGGGAGCTTTTCCTGTCTGGCTTTCACCTTATCAAGTACATTTTGTGCCAGTTTCAG
Source organism: Candidatus Magasanikbacteria bacterium CG_4_10_14_0_2_um_filter_33_14 (assembly GCA_002793035.1). GTDB lineage: Bacteria > Patescibacteriota > Patescibacteriia > Magasanikbacterales > UBA922 > UBA1557. Next base: position 14,413 of record PFPL01000006.1, on the reverse strand, counting down.
AAAAACATGTAGAAGGTGCAAGAAAGCTTGTAGAAGAGTTTGAAGCCATAGGTCTTCGTATCAGTATTGATGAAGCTGACGAAACTGTTGGTAAAAAAATCAGAAATGCTTCCAAACAAAAAACTCCTTATGTGGTTGTTGTAGGTGATAAAGAATTATCAGGTGAAGATTGGCAAATTAGAATCTTTGGTCAAGAAGAACAAATTAGTATGAGTAAAGAAGATTTTATGAAAAAAGTAAAAGAAGAAAATGATGATAGAAAATCATAAAAAATAAAGTAGAAAGAAAAACCACTCTTGCTTGAGTGGTTTTTTGACTTTATTTTTGACAGTTTGACAAAGTAATTTTTGACAAGTACTATATTAATATAGGTTTTAATCTTTTAAGTAAAATATGTATACAGGAATTATTCAAAATTATTTACCAGTAAAAAGTGTAAGTAATGCTCCAGGACTTACTAGTTTTTCAATAATATTTACACCAGAAATTCTAAAAAATTTACAAACAGGGGCTAGTGTATCTATTGATGGTGTTTGTTTTACTGTTACCAAGGTTTTAGAAAATGAAGTTTTCTTTGACGCCATGCAAGAAACTTTGTCCAAGACTACTATAAGTAGTCTAAAAGTAGGACAAAAAGTAAATATAGAACGTTCTTCTACTGAAGGAGCAGAAATAGGTGGACATATTATTTCTGGTCATGTTCATGGTATGGCCAAAATAATTGCGATAGAGGAATTGGAAAACAATCATGTAGTCACTTTTCAGTTGCCAGAAAGATTGTCCAAGTATGTTTTTGATAAAGGATTTATTGCTTTAGATGGGGCTAGTTTGACAGTTGTAGATGCCGATTTTGACAAAGAAACTTTGAAAGTATGGTTCATACCTGAAACATTGTCTAGAACAACTTTTGGTTTCAAAACTGTGGGTGATATGGTAAATGTGGAAGTAGATCAACAAACAAGAGTTATTGTGGATACTTTAGAGCGTCTTTTACCTCAATATTTAGACAAAAATAAATAGATTTTAGGATAGATAAATTAGCATTTTTATATTGACAAAGGAGCTGTTTTGTGCTATATTTAGCCTGTTCATTGTACATTTGATGATCGCCTAGTCTCTCTTGAGAGGCTGGGAGGAAAGTCCGAGCTTCCCCACACCCTTCTCGAAGGGTGGGGAAAAAGGTAGTGGATAACGTCCACCCTCTTTATCTGTAAAGATATTGGGCGGGAAAGTGCCACAGAGACTATACTAGTCCCGACTTGTCGGGATAAAAGGTGAAAAGTAGTTTGATATCATTTACTCTCGAGATAAATGGTTACAAGCTTCGACTCTCAGTGATGAGATGTCGTGGTAAACCCTACCTGAAGAAAGAGCAGCCTTGCTACGCTACGCTACGCCAGGTAAACTAAAAGTAGTTTATCAGGCGTAGCGTATGCGGAGCCTGGAAAAGTTGGTTCGTTTGAATCGGTAAGTAATTATCGATCTAGATAAATGATCATCGTCTCGATTTATCGAGATTACAGAATTCGGCTTATAAATGTAGAATGAACAATTAAAATCATCTTTATAAATAAGGTGTTTTTTTTATTAAAATTATAAAAATTTAGGTTATTAATCTAAACAAAAATAATTTTTTTAGTTTGACTAATTGGCAAAATTAAGCTATTATTTACTTATATTTATTAGCTAAATAAATTATGAAACGCTCGGAAATATTACTTGTGTTAATCCAAGTGCCAATTGACTTTTTGATGCTTGTTTTGGCTGGTTTTAGTGCTTATTTTTTGCGTTTTAGTGCGTGGGCTGTGGCTATAAAACCGGTCACTTTTGGGTTACATTTGGGAGATTTTATAAATATTGTAATGATTTTTGCTTTGGTGTGGATGTTCGTATTTGCTCTATTGGGGTTATATTCAGTGGATCCAAATCGTCGTTTTGCCAAAGATTTGATGAAAGTAATCTTTGCGTGTTTTATTGGTCTTTCTATTACGGCTCTTTATATTGTTATCTCTGGGACTTTGTTTGATTCTAGATTTTTGATTATTTCTAGTTGGGCTTTTGCTATGTTGTATGTCATGATTGGTAGATTTTTTATTAGAGGAATTAAGTCATTGTTGTATCGATTAGGTTTTGGTTTGCGTCGGGTAGTTGTGATTGGTTCTGGAGAAATTTTTGAAAGTGTAGTGTCCTCTTTGGAAAACAATCCTAGACTTGGTTATAAAGTTTTGAAGACTTATGAAAATTTTAGTAAAAAAATAGACAAAGAACTTTTGCAATTGAATTTAAATGAAATTATTTTTGTAAATCCTCGTGCAAATGAAAAAGAAAGTTTGCAAGCCAAACAATTTTGTGATTTACATCATATCGTGTTCAAATATTCAGCGGATATGTTTGCTACGTATTCTAGCAATGTGAATATTTATACTTTGGCAGGTGTGCCTATCGTTGAACTCAAAAAAACCCCACTCGATGGTTGGGGACGTATTGCTAAAAGAATTTTTGATATTGTAATGAGTTTGCTTATTATTATATTGATAAGTCCTATCATGCTTTTGACTGCTCTTATAATTTTGTTAGAAACAGGTCGACCTGTAATTTATAAAAATGAAAGAGTAGGTATTCGTGGTAGTAAATTTTTTACTCTCAAATTTCGTTCTATGTACCAAAAAGATTCGACAGGTAGTCAATTTGGAAATTCAGGACAAGAAGCTGAACAAAAAGAAAAAGAACTTATCCTTAAAAATGGCAGTAAGCAAGGTCCAATTTATAAAATTGAAAATGATCCACGAGTGACTCGCTTTGGTAGATTTATTCGCCGAGCTAGTATTGACGAATTACCACAGTTTTTCAATGTCTTGATGGGAAATATGAGTATAGTAGGACCACGTCCTCATCAACCACGTGAAGTAGAAAAGTATGCAGGAGATTATCCTGATGTTTTCGTCTTGAAACCTGGTATTACAGGACTTTCACAGATTTCTGGACGTAGTGATTTGTCCTTTGAAGAAGAAATGAAATTGGATATTTTTTATACTGAAAATTGGAGTTTATATTTGGATTTTATTATTTTTATAAAAACACCTTTCATTTTATTTAGAAAAAGAAAAGCTTTGTAATTATGAAGATAGCATTAGTACATGATTATCTGTCGCAGGATGGGGGAGCAGAAAGAGTTTTAAAAGCGTTTCATGAAATTTGGCCTGAAGCGCCAATTTTTGTTTTGTTTTATGATAAAAACAAAATAAAAGGTTTTGTAGATGCTGATATAAGACAATCTTTTTTGGCCAAATTTCCTTTTGTAAAAAATAAATATCAATGGTATTTGCCACTCATGCCAATTGCGACAGAGAGGTATGACCTTAGTGAATTCGATGTTGTACTTTCTTCAACAAGTGCTTTTTCCAAAGGGATACTTACCAAGGAAGATGGTTTGCATGTTTCTTATTGTCATACACCTACTCGTTATCTTTGGTCGGATACACATGAATATATTCAAGATTTGAAATATAATTTTTTTGTAAAATTATTTTTACCACGTCTTTTACATAAATTGCGTATTTGGGATAGAAATAGTGTAGATAGAGTGGACAATTTTATAGCCAACTCGCATACTGTTTATAAAAGAATAAAAAAATATTATCGTCGTACAAGTGATGTTATTCATCCGCCTGTAGATTTGGATGAGTTTTTTATCAGTCAAGAAGTTGGTGATTATTTTGTAGCTGGTGGACGCATTGTCAATTACAAGCGTTTTGATTTGATAATTCAAGCTTTCAATCGTTTGGGTTTCAATTTAAAAATTTATGGAGATGGACCAGCTTTGGAAAAACTGAAGAAATTGGCTAAACCAAATATTGAATTTTTGGGTAGAATTTCTGACAAACAGAAAGCTGAGATTTTGAGTAAAGCCAAAGCTTTTATCAATCCTCAAGTAGAAGATTTTGGTATTACTCCTATAGAAGCTATGGCAGCAGGACGCCCTGTGATTGCCTATGGTTTTGGTGGTGTGACCGAGACTGTTATTTCGGGTGTTACAGGTCTTTTCTTTTACAAGCAAGATTGGGAGACACTTTTTGATATAGTTTTGGATTTTGATAAGTATTCTTGGGATAGTGAAAAGATCCGGGCACATGCGAGTAAATTTGATGTAAAGATTTTTAAAGATAAGGTAAAGCATTATGTTGATGATAATTATCTTAAATTTTTGTCTGAGATGAATAGATGCGATTTATAAAATTTTGGAATTTTCAATTTTTAATTTTAAAACAATTTTTTAATTTAGAAATTTTAAATTGTTTGAAAATTGATAATTTCTAAATTGAAAATTATTTATATTATGAACATTGTCATAGACATCCGTAGTCTGACTGAAAAAAAACGTACAGGAGTAGGTGAATATACTTACGAGCTTTTGGATAGTTTATTTCATATAGACAAAGAAAATAATTATTTTTTATTTTATAATTCTTTCAAAGATGTTGAAACTTTTTTGCCAAATTGGTCACAAGAAAATGTTCATTTTGTAGCTACAAAATTTCCTAATAAGATTTTTAATCTTTTACTTCTTCTAAAAATTTTCAAATTAGATAAATTGGTTCAAAAAAAATCTACAAAAAAATTAGATAAAATAGATTATTGGTTTTCACCAAACATAAATTTTATAAATTTGTCAAAAGAAATAAAACACATTTTGACAATTCATGATCTTAGTTTTGAGTTTTTACCAAATTGTTTTAGTAAAAAAATGTTGCTTTGGCACAAATTGATAGATCCAAAATTTTTGGCACACAATGCTCACTTTGTTTTTACACCATCACATAATACCAAACATGATTTGGTGGATATCTATCATCTGAATCCAAATGCTGTCAGAGTATTGTATCCAGGTATTAGTAAAAGTTTTTTACAAAATATAAATAATGATTTTGATAGAAAAAAATTGCAAAAAAAATATGATTTACCAGAAAAATTTATTTTTTTCTTAGGTACTCTCGAACCACGTAAAAATATTTTGTCATTGATAGAGGCTTATTTCAAATCTAATTTTATCAACAAAAAAATTCATCTGGTGATAGCAGGAAATAGAGGTTGGAAATATGATAAGATTATAAAAAAAATAGATGAAACGAGGGGAGTGAATTATATTGGTTATGTCGATGCAGAAGACAAACCTTCGTTGTATAAAATGTCAGAAATTTTTGTCTATCCAAGTCTGTATGAGGGATTCGGCTTTCCTGTTTTAGAAGCTGTCCAGTCTGATTTGCCTGTCGTTACAAGCAATCGTTCGTCTTTGCCAGAAATTTCTGATACGGGTATTTATTTTATAAATCCTCATAATATTTTAGAATTAAAAGCTGCTCTTTTGGAAGCATTCAATAATAAAGATAAAAAAAATTATAAATATAAAGATAATAAATTTTCTTGGGATAAAACAGCTCAAGAATTTTTGGAAATTTTAGCTAAATAAAATATATGAAAATAGGAATAGACGCTCGCATGCTTAGTTCAAATTTTGGTATTGGGCGTTATGTACAACAATTGGTCAATCAATTACAAAAAATCGATACTGACAATGAATATCTTATTTTTTTGCGTCAGGAAAATTTTGAAGAATTGACTATTACAAATTCCAATTTTAAAAAAATATTGGCAGATGTAGCTTGGTATACACTAGAAGAACAAAAAGATTTTTTGAAAATTTTGAAGGATAATCCCGTAGACCTCATGCATTTTCCACATTGGAATGTGCCGTATTTTTATAAAGGTGATTTTGTTATTACTATTCATGATTTGACGATGTATCATTATGGACGGCCAGAGGCTTCAACTCTAGGTCATATGAAATTTTGGTTGAAAGACAAAGCGCACCGTACTTTGATAAAACATCTGGTAAAAAAAGCCAAACATATTATTGCGACCAGCGAATTCACGGCTATAGACATCGTAAATACTTTGGGAGTAGAGAGAAATAAAATAACTGTGACTTATCAAGCTTCTTTTGTTTTGGAAAACTGGCAAGAAAATGAAAAGGTATTAGAAAAATTTGCTATCAAGAAAAAGTTCGTTTTGTACGTGGGAGCAGCTTATCCTCACAAAAATTTAAATAAACTATTGGAAAGTTGGGAATTGTTCAACGAAGAAAAGAGTAGCGATTATGAGTTAGTCTTGGTTGGCAAAGATAATTATTTTTATCAAAATTTAAAAACAAAATTTTCTTCTCTAAAAAATGTTGTTTTTACAGGTTTGGTAGGGGATAGTGATTTGGTAAATCTTTATAAAAAAGCTAGTGTTTTTGTTTTTCCTTCACTTTATGAAGGTTTTGGGTTACCTCCTCTTGAGGCAAGTCTCTATGGTTTGCCTGTGGTAGCTTCTTCATCTAGTTGTTTGCCAGAAGTGTTGGGTGAAGGCGCTTTGTATTTTGATCCTGAGAATATCGAGCAAATGGCAGATGTCTTGTATAGTGCTTTGACTGATGAAAATGTGAGAAGTGATCTAAAATATCAGGCTAGGGAAAATCTGAAGAGATTTTCTTGGGAGAAATTGGCTAGTATTACTCAGAATATTTATACAAAATATCTATAATTTATTTTGTGATTAGTTTATATCAAACAACGTGTATAATCATTTCACGTTTTTTAAAAAAAATGGTATAATATAGAGGAATATTTAATTAATATAAATATATGACTGAAAAGAAAATTTTAATCGCGGAGGATGAAAAACCAATGGCAAGAGCTTTGGAGATAAAACTTAATAAAGCTGGTTTTGAGACGACTGTCGTTTTTGATGGAGTTAGTGCTGTCAAGGAGCTTCAAGCTGGTAAATATGATTTGCTTTTACTTGATTTGATGATGCCAAACAAAGATGGTTTTTCTGTTTTAAGTGATCTTAAAGAAATTAAAAATAAGGTACCTGTTATTGTTTCTACTAATTTGAATCAAAAAGAAGATATTGAAAAAGCTATGGATTTGGGTGCCAAAGATTATTTTGTTAAGTCTGACACTACTATTTCTGAAGTAGTAGATCATGTTAAAAAAGTTTTAGGTCTTTAATCTTCCAATATTTGGAGGTAGGACATTAATACCAAAAATTTATGCAGTTTTCTGAGCAACAACTTCAAGAAATTTTATTAGATCAAGGCTATATTGAAGAAAAAGACTTCACTAATGCCAAAAAATATGCTAAGTCACATAATACCAATTTGATTGAGTATTTTTTTGTGGAGAATGTTTTGAGTAAGGAAATTGTCGGTCAAGCTGTGGCCGAATATTTTGGTGTATCTTATATAGATTTAGGCAATGAGAGAGTAGATGAAGATGTGGTGAAGATGATTCCTGAGCTAGTGTCTAGAAACAAAGGCGTAGTAGCTATAAATGCTGATGAACATGGAGTAAAAGTTGGCATGCAAAATCCCAAAGATTTGGAAACAAAGAATTTTCTTGAAAAAAAATTGGGACAAGTGGTCAATGTTTATTATATTGATGACGAAGATTTGAATAGAGCTTTATCCGTTTATGGTTCAGATATTGATGTCGAAGTACAAAAGATTTTGAAAAGTCTAAATAACACTAAGCTTAGTAATGAAGAAAGAGATGATATTGTTGTTGAATTTGTAGATATGATACTTAAATATGGTTTTGAAAATAGAGCTTCAGATATACACGTTACTCCTCAAGTTGATAGAGTAACTTTTCGTTTTCGTATCGATGGGGTGATGCATGATGTCTTTGTGGTAGAAAAAGGTCAGGCTCCTGCTGATTTTCTTAGTTTTATTTTGACTCGTATCAAAATTTTGGCCAAGATGGCCACAGATATTCATTTTGCTGCTCAAGACGGTAAAATGCGTTATTTGATAAATAAAAATTGGTTAGATATTCGTATTTCAATAGTGCCAATTTCCTATGGTGAAAATATCGTAATGCGTTTGCTTTATCCAAAAAATAGACAGCTTGGTTTGGTTGATTTGGGACTTTCTAGTGATAACCTAAAAAAAGTAAAAAAAGCCATACAAAATCCTCATGGTATGATTTTGGTTACTGGTCCTACCGGTAGTGGTAAGACGACTACGCTTTATTCTATTTTAAAAATTTTGAATAAACGTGAAATAAATTTGGCAACAATAGAGGATCCTGTTGAATATGATATGGAAGGAATTGTCCAGATTCAAGTAAATCCTAAGACTAATCTGACTTTTGCCAAAGGTCTACGTGCTCTTGTACGTCAAGATCCAGATATTCTGATGGTTGGTGAAATTCGTGATGCTGAGACTGCTGACATCGCTATCAATTCGGCACTTACAGGTCATCTTGTACTTTCTACTCTTCATACCAACGATGCTGTAACCGCTTTGCCTCGTCTGTTGGATATGGGTATACAGCCTTTCCTAGTGTCATCGACTGTCAATCTAGTAATTGCTCAGCGTCTGGTACGTAAAATATGTAATCATTGTCGTACTTCTTATAAGCTTACCAAGGATGAGTTATCTGTACTAACTGAAAACTCAGATTTTCAAGCTATTTTATCAGATTTGAAAGTAAAAGATTTCGCAAGTTCTAGAATTTATAAGGGTGTTGGTTGTAAAATTTGTAACAACAGTGGTTATAGTGATCGTTTTGGGATTTTTGAAGTTATTGAAGTTGACGAAAGTATTAGAAATCTTATTTTACAACATGCTTCAAGTGATGTTATTTTGAAAAAAGCCAAGGAAAATGGTATGACAACTATGCTCTATGATGGTATCGAAAAAGTTTTGAATGGTGTGACCACTATTCAGGAAGTAATGAGAGTGACACAACTTTAAGATTATTGTTAATAATTATTTTATGGAAAAAATAAGTACAGATTTTTTTAAAAAAGATTTTTCGATTGGTTTAGTTAGTCTGAATCAAAAAGCACTTTTGGCCAAAAATCTTTCTGTCATGCAAAAATCTGGTATTGATATTGTAGAATCACTTTCAATTATTATTGATTCCAATCAGGGTAGATTAAAAAATATTTTGGAAGATATTTTGCTTTCTGTAAAATCTGGTAATACTTTGGCCGAATCTTTTGCTAGACATTCCAATGTTTTTTCGGGAATTTTTATTAGTTCTATTTATGCTGGTGAAAAATCTGGTACTTTGGCAGAAAACTTGGCTAATTTGTCTGAAACTCTCAAAAAAGAAAAACAATTATTAGAAAAAGTAAAAGGTGCTCTGCTTTATCCCGTTATTGTGCTTACCGCTTCATTTGCATTAGCTCTAGCAATGTCATTTTTTATTTTACCAAAGATTATTCCTCTTTTTGAAGGTATGAAAATGGATTTACCTTGGAGTACACGAGCACTTATAGCATTTTCCAATTTTATTAGTGATCACCATACTGCCTTGCTCTGGTCTATTGGTATAGGTATTATATTTCTCATAGTTTTGGTAAAACAAAAATTTTCTCATCCAGTTACACATTGGATACTTTTACATTTTCCTATCATAAAAAATTTGGTGCGCAATACCAATCTTTCTCGTTTTTCACGTATTTTTGGTAGTCTTTTGCGTAGTGGGCTTAGTATTGACGAAGCTCTGAACGTGACTGAAAAATCACTTGATAATTATTATTATAAAAAAGCTTTGAAAGACGTTTCGCTTCGTATCAAAAAAGGTGTCAAAACTTCTGAAAGTCTCAAACAGTATGAACAATATTTCCCAAAGATGGTTTCACGTATGGTTTATGTAGGTGAACAAGCTGGAAAAATGGAAGATACTTTGTTGTATATTGCTGATTTTTATGAAGAGGAAGTGGATAACTCTACTAAGACTTTGTCTACTGCTCTTGAACCAATTTTATTATTATTTATAGGTATTGTCGTCGGTTTTTTAGCTATTTCTATCATTACGCCGATATATAATATTACGGGCAATATTAAAGGCTAGAATAGTGAATCCTCTTAATTTTTAGTTACTAATTTATAATATTATTTTATATTAAAAATAAATATGGAGGGGGTTGCAATTACAAATGACGAAATCCAAATTACAAATCAATCTAAAAGTACAAATGACAAGAAAGTGTATGATTTAGTTGAAAGGACCTCAAAATTTGGGGGTGATATAATAGATTTTGTGAAAACATTGGTAAGAGATAACGTAAATAATAGATTGATAGACCAGATAGTAAGATCAGCTACAAGTATCGGGGCTAATTATATGGAGGCAGATGGAGCTGAGTCAAAAAAAGATTTTATTCATAAAATATCTATTTGTAAAAAAGAATCTAAAGAAACAGAACATTGGTTAAAAATGTTGGCAAAAGCTAATGAGAATAGGATAGAAGAATGTAGAAAATTATGGAAGGAAGTGCACGAACTGACGTTGATATTCTCAAGTATAATTAATAAAAGTAAATATAATAAATGATTTGGTATTTATCATTTGAAATTGACTTGACATTTGGATTTTGTTATTTGATTTTAAGTATAGGAGTATCAAAGAATATCTGTTTTAACTGCTATGAACTTTATAAACTATAATAAACGAGGTTTTACATTTTTAGAGTTAATAGTTGTTTTGGCTATTAGTGGAATTTTGATGGCGGCTGCTGTACCAGTATATGGAAGTTTTCAAGTCAAGTTACAGTTGCTTGATACATCGTCTGATGTTGTGCAAGCACTTAGGACCGCTCGAGGTCAATCTCTTGTGGGTTTAAATGATTCTGCTCATGGTGTTTATTTTGATATAGATAGTAGTGGTATTGATTCTTTTACGATATATCAAGGTGATTCTTATGAATTGAGAGAAGTAGCTTATGATTTAACGACTACACTCAAGAGTTCTCTTTCTATCACCAATAGTAGCTTTACCTTGATAGGTAATGACATAGATATCAATTTTGCTAAAGGTGGTTTAAGTATTCCAAATAATATTGGAGCACTTACCCTCGCACATAGTGTAACAGGCAGTAAAAATGTGAGTGTCAATGAGTATGGAAAGGTGGAGAAAAATTAAATTCAAAATTTATGAGGTTTAGTAAAGGTCAAAGTATTTTAGGAGTCATAATAGCTATGGCTATTTTTGCTTTGATGGCCTCTAGCATTGCTAAGACTTCTGTTGGAAATATTTCAGCCTTGAATCAAGGTGGTGAACAATCTAGAGCAGAAGCCCTTGCAATAGAAGCTGTAGAATCTGTAAGAGCTATCAAAGACGGTGCTTGGAATGATCTTTATTCTAGTACGACTATTGCTTTTGCTGATTATGATTGGTCTTTCGAAAGTAGTAATGTAGAGACAATAGGTGATTATACGAGAACTGTAGAATTCGCTGATGTTTGTCGTGATGGTAGTAATGTGATTACGACTTGTCCGGGTACTACTACAGATTTGCAGGCCAAGAAAGTGACAGTGACTGTGGCTTGGGAAGTAAGACCAGGTCTTAATAATTCTGTTGTCAAAGAATTTTATCTAACCAATTGGGATTCTCGTGAATGGACACAGACTGATTGGAGTAGTGGGCCGGGGCAGAGTATCCTGAGTGATTTGGCAGCTTTTTATAGTGCTGATGAATTCGTAGATTATAGTAGTACACCGGGTGAAATAAAAATTATGGAGCTTGCTGGTGGAGAAGGCTGTATTGCTAAGTCTTGGGATTTTGACACTGCCGAAGAATATACCTATACTTCTTCTGAAATTTCTATTGCTAGTAGTAAGGCTTATTTGAATTATACCCAAAGTAGTAATATAGAGAGTTTTGGCGGTTCTATAATTGGTAGTACTGATAACTATAGTAATAATGCTTATTATGGCAGTTATTATAGGAATAAACTTATCCATATTTCTGGTGATATCTATGCTATGGTTTATAATTACGGCTATTATTATTATGGTGGCGGTTACTATGGAAGAATTTATGTGAGAACTATGGAAATAAGTCCAGAAGGTGTGATTGTCAGACCAAATATTAGGACTACTTATATAGGCTATTATTATTCTTATTACGGTTATAAAAATCTTGATGTAAAATATGTTGGAAATAATATGTATGTGGTTTCGGCTGAGAGATTTTATTACACTCAGTCTTCTACTAGATATTTAAGTCTTACAACTTTTACTGTTTCTACTGATGGTAGTACTATTACTCAAAAAAGTTATAATTCTGGTGTTGATTCACCTTCTTATGATCCTTATTTGGAAGAAATTAGCCCTGGTTATTTTGCTGTTATTTATCGCTACTCAACAACTCAAGGGAGAATTAGAACATTTTCTGTCAACTCAACAACGGGTGCTATTTCTTATATAAGTTTATATAGTTTTGATACGGTTGCAGGGGATTATCCTTATATTAAAAAAACAACAGGTAACCAGTTTTTAATTTCGTATCGTGGTAGTGGTGGTACTTTGCAACTCAAGACTATAAATATTAGTAATACCGGTGTGATTGATACCGTAAATGTTCAGTCTTATCAACTCGATAGTTATGTTCTTTACTCTAAGATAGAACATGTGAGTGGTAATATTTATGCTGTAGTTTATAGTGGACCTGGAGTCACTGGTTGGGTACAGACTGTAAGTGTTGACCCAACTACTGGTGTTATTTCTGAACCGGCCAATAATAGTTTACAAATAGATGCCACTTATCTTTATAATTTAGATTTTGCAAAAATTACGGGTACTAGCTATATCGTTGCTTATAGAGGGCCTGACAATGACGGTTTTGCAAAATTGGTAAGTATTAATGATGATGGTAGTGTCGGAACTGTTTCAGATACTTATGAATTTTATACTGCTGATGTTAATTTTCCGAGTATTGTACAGTTGGGAAACTATTATTTTGGTGTAATGGTTAATAATGGTATAGGTAATACTACCTATCAAAAAGATTTGCTTTTTACTTTTTCAGCAGGTTATGGTGTTTCATATTCCAGTGGTATTTCTACGATAGAACCTACTATTTCTTACACACCTTCTGGCTTTGGTAGTTTTGTTGGTTTTGATGAAGTCTCTACCAAGACAAATGGTGGTGAAATATATTATCAGCTTTCAGATAACAACGGTAGTGACTGGAAATATTGGGATGGTAGTAGTTGGGCAACTACTACTTTGAGTACAGACTACAATACTGCTGAGGAAGTTGGTTTACATATTAGTGGCTTTTCTACTTCAACAGGACCTGTTTCTTTCAAAGCATATTTCGATGGGGATGGTACGCAAAATATAGAGTTGGACAAGATAACTTTGGATTGTAAAGAGGAATTTGGTTATGATTATAATGATAAAACTGAATATACTTATGATAAGTGGAAAGTAGATTTTAGAGACGGTATTGTAGGTGTCAAACCTGCTTTGACTACGAGTACTGCTGTTTGGGATTTTTCTACTTATTCACAATATTATTATAACTCAATATATATTGATGTTTCTGGTGGACAAGCAAGACTTGTTTATTTGGGTCTTACTGATACTATCACGTATGATTATACGACTTCTGCTGAGTATCTTTATGATAGTGAAAAAATAGAGTTTGAGGAAGATATGGCTAGATTAAAACACATTGGTTCCCCTTTGGGTTTGATTTCTGATTCGCCTATAGAAAAGACTATTTTGGCTGGTATACCTGCTTATGCTAGTGATATTGTTCATGTGAGAGAAGATATTTATGCTTACGTTTATAACTTAGATAACTTTAGTTCGGGTAAAAGGACTGTGCGAATTATCAATAAAAGAATTTCTAGTGATGGTGTTACTATATCAAATGATTTGGGTAGTTATACTCTTACTGTAAATTCTACTGCCACTACAGAAGGTGATGATCGTCAGGAAATAGGTATTGTAAAATTAAGTGATGGTTATTTGGCATTGGCATATTCTTCAGGTTCTAATACTTATGTTGCTACGGTGTCGGTGGATGTAAATGGAGTTTTTAGTTATATTGCTAGCTCTGTTATTTATCATTATTCTCCTTCTGATAACGCACAAAATTTTAGTATAGCCAAAGTAGAAAATGCAACTGATATTTATGTTGTAAGTTTTGATTACTTATATCAAGCAGATACTTTTTATTTAAAAACGATACCTATATCTTCTACGGGGGTGATTGGAACTATTATTAGTAGTTATACAGTTGCTACTGATAATGGGCCTCCTTATTATTCTTATGCTTACAGAAATCCTAATATCATGTATATGAGTGGTGATGTGTATGTGTTGAGTTATGATTGGTATAGTCCATATAGTTGGGAATTAGGAAAAACTATATTGAGATCGTTTAGAGTAGACGCTACAGGTAATATTTATTCTATGCCGAGTTCGGCTGGTATTGATTCTGTTTCAAGTAGTAGTTTACAAAATAGGAATGTTTCAATGGTTAAGTTGTCAGATAATTATTTGGCTCTTGTTTATCAAGATAAAGATAGAAATGGCTGGTTAAAAACCTATTCAGTAAGTGCA
>PFPL01000012.1:590-3279 GCA_002793035.1 Candidatus Magasanikbacteria bacterium CG_4_10_14_0_2_um_filter_33_14 | reverse complement strand
AATAAGTTTTTTTATCTATTTATATAGGGGTAATAAGGTGTTTTTTCTGCCCACAAAGGGGCAGTAAAAAACGATTTCTATTTTATTCATTTTTGTAGTAAAATAAAGCCATAATGAATAATAATTTTACAAATATGACAAACTTACTAGTTGCCATTGAAAATTTGGTTAAAAATCCGATTACAAATATAACTTCTCATTATCGTGGGACAAATCGTGCAAATAGCATGGGCGATGCTTTGGAATTTTATATCAAGGATTTATTTTGTGATTCTCTGAACGAAAATGACATTGAAAAGAAAAATGAAATTTATAGTAAACACTTTTCTTATATCGGAAATCAAAACAATCCGCCTGATATTATTATCAAGCAGGGCGATGCAATCGAAGTGAAGAAAATTGAAAGCATGCGCTCTGGCATTGCTTTGAACAGTTCATATCCAAAAGATAAGCTATACTCCGATAGCCCAATGATAACTACTGCTTGTAGAAATTGTGAAGATTGGCGCGAAAAAGATTTGGTTTATGTAGTTGGCGTTTCAAAAGATGACAAATTAAAAGCATTGTGGTTTGTTTATGGCGATTGTTATTCAGCAAGCAAGGAAGTTTATGAAAGAGTAAGGGATAAAATTTCAAACGGTGTTAATGAATTGCAAGACGTTGAGTTCGCAGAAACCAATGAATTAGGTAGAGTCAATAGGGTTGATCCACTAGGAATTACTTATTTGCGTATTCGTGGAATGTGGGGTATTGAAAATCCAATCAAGGTTTTTGATTATGTCGTTCCGACAGAGCAAAATTCTGATTTCTTTGTTAATGCTATTTTGCTAAAAGAAAAATACTTGTCCTTTCCAGAAAAAGACAGAAAAAATCTTGAAAGTTTAACTAGTGATAATTTCTCAATAAAAGATATAAAAATAAAATCGCCAAATAATCCAGCAAAATTGCTGGAAGCGAAGTTATTAAGTTTCAAAAAATAGTATGAAAATAGCTTCTTTATTTACAGGCGCAGGTGGTTTAGATTTAGGCTTTGAAAAGGCTGGTTTTGATGTAGTTTGGGCAAATGAATATGATTCAACAATTTGGGAAACATTTGAACATAATTTTCCAAAAACAAAACTTGATAAAAGGAGTATTGTAGATGTCCCAGCATCTGAAATTCCAGATGTTGACGGCATAATCGGAGGACCACCTTGCCAAAGCTGGAGTGAGGCTGGTGCTGGTCGTGGAATAAATGATAAACGTGGAAAATTATTTTATGATTATATTCGTTTATTAAAAGAAAAGCAGCCTAAATTTTTTCTTGCAGAAAATGTGTCAGGGATTCTTCATCCAAAACACAAGGAGGCGTTTGAAAATATAATAAAGGAATTTGAAAATGCTGGATATGTTATTTCTTGCAAACTTTTAAATGCAAATGATTATGATGTTCCAGAGGACAGACTTCGAGTAATTATCGTGGGTTATCATAAGAGATTAAAAAAGAAGTTTGAGTTTCCAGAACCGCAAAAAAATAAACCTGTGCTAAAAGACGCTATTTATGATTTGCGTTTGGCAAAACCAGCATTAGATAAAAATAAGACGAATGGTGATGTATTAAAAATACCAAATCATGAATACATGAACGGTGGTTTTTCTTCAATCTATATGTCAAGAAATCGCGTGCGTTCATGGGATGAGCCGTCTTTTACAATTCAGGCTGGCGGTCGCCACGCTCCAATTCATCCACAAGCTCCAAAAATGAAGTTTATAAGTCAGAATGAAAGAGTCTTTGTTCCAGGAAAGGAAAATTTGTATCGTCGCTTATCCGTGAGAGAATGCGCAAGAATCCAAACATTTCCCGATGATTTTATTTTTAAATATCGTGATATTGCTGATGGATATAAAATGATAGGCAACGCAGTTGCCGTAAATTTTGCTCATCACTTGGCAAAGAAAATATTTAGTGATTTATCGCAATAGAAAGTGCATATTATAAGGAGCTTTAAATAATTATAAAATAATTATGAGCAAAACAAATCTAACCAAAAAAGAAATTTCTGACACTTTCAAGATGATAAAAAAAGAGGAGCCTAAAAAGCAGAAATATGATAATTACTTATATGGAAAAGAGGAAGATTCTTTTTCATTAGAGCAAAAAGATGTTTGGGTAGTTTCGGACTCTTCAACCTCGTTTGCTAATTTTAACCAACAAAATTATGCCTAATTGGAAAGATATACTAGATGAATTAAGAGAACAAGGAAGCACTCATGATATTATCAGAAGAAAATATCTTCTTAAATTACATGAATCGACTGGAAGAAATGTCATTGCTTATTACAGTGGATTTTTACAGAAGAAAATTCGTGAGCTTCAGGGTGAACTAGGAATAAATGATAACGATAAGAATGGATTTATGACAACAATCCATAAATTAGACTCGTCAAAAGGTCTTGATTTAATTTTACATACTCCAGGAGGAGAAGTTGCAGCAACTGAATCAATAATTGACTACCTGACTAAAAAATTTGATGACATTCGTGTAATTGTGCCACAACTTGCTATGTCTGGCGGAACAATGATTGCCTGTTCAGGTAATAAAATTGTTATGGGAAAACAATCAAGTCTTGGTCCTATTGATCCTCAATTCAATGGGCTACCCGCCCACGGAATATTGGAAGAATTCAAACAAGCTCATGACGAAATTAA
>PFPL01000012.1:0-582 GCA_002793035.1 Candidatus Magasanikbacteria bacterium CG_4_10_14_0_2_um_filter_33_14 | reverse complement strand
ATAGTAAAATTGCAGTTTGGCAACCCATTATTGCCAAATATCATTCTACTCTAATTGGCGAATGTCAAAAGGCAGTGAAGTGGTCAAAAGTAATTGCTAAAAATGCTTTGGAAAAAAGAATGCTGAAAAATAATCCAAACAAAAAGAAAATCATTGATAAAATTCTCAAAGAATTAACTAGCCACTCTATTACCCTATCTCATGGACGACATCTTTCAGATGAAAAATGCAAAGAACTTGGATTAGTCGTTGAATCTCTTGAAGATAATCAAGATTTTCAAGATGCGGTTTTGACGATACATCATGTTTTCATGCATACATTAGCAGCAACACCTGCGTATAAAATTATTGAAAACCATAATGGAGTAGCTTATATCCAGTCTATGCAGTCATTAATCATTCCAGCACAAAACCAATAAGGAGTTTTTGATTTTGGGCATTCACCCCTTACCCCTCTGCCCAAAATCAAAAACAAAAAAACTTATTTAACTATTTATAAAGCAAATTTAAAAAAAGAAAAAAGAAAGAATTTTACATCACATAACTAATTATATCCTCGTCAACCCAAACATGTGGACAAAA
>PFPL01000019.1 GCA_002793035.1 Candidatus Magasanikbacteria bacterium CG_4_10_14_0_2_um_filter_33_14 | reverse complement strand
CGTCCTAGAAAGGGTCTTAATTATCTTACTCCCAATGAAGTTATTAACCAAGTGGTTCCAGATTAACTTGAACTTTTAAATTGCTCTTTATAAAGCAATTTTTTAGACAAAATTTCAATTGTAAAATCGTGCCGAAGAAGAGATTTTTTTTTACCTCGCCGAATCGTGACAGGTACATCGGATAAACTTCTCGTCTCTGTTTTAAAATAAAAAAACAGCTCATATTTATAAAGCTGTGTTTTTTAATACTTTTGTTTGTGCCGATGGAGAGACTCGAACTCTCACACCCGAAGGTACCTGCTCCTAAGGCAGGCGTGTATACCAGTTTCACCACATCGGCTTATATATTGTAATAAAGAACAATAACTTAACAAAACGAATTATGTTTATAGAACTCTCGCCCCGCCTACTGAACGAAGTGAGGTTATGCGGGGTTTCACCACATCGGCCTGTAAATAACGAGAATAATATACAATAATTTAGAAATTTTGTCAATCTTGTAGTAGTAGATAAAGTGTGTAATACTAACAGCATAACAATTTAAGAATAAATATGATAATACCAGACAAATTAAAAATAGGAGACGAGATAAGAATCATCGCTCCAGCCAGAAGTCTTTCTTTATTATCTGAAGAAAATAAAAATCTAGCCAAAGCAAAATTGGAAAGTCTAGGTTTCAAAATAACTTTTTCCAAAAATTGTATGGAATCAGATATGTTTATGTCTTCTTCTATACAATCTAGAGTCGATGATATTCATGAGGCCTTCGCTGACAAAAATGTCAAAGCTATTATGACTGTAATTGGTGGATTCAATTGTAATCAACTTTTGCAATATCTTGATTATGAATTGATAAAAAATAATCCCAAAATACTTTGTGGTTATTCAGATATCACAGCTCTAGCCAATGCTATCACTTCCAAAACTGATTTGGTAACTTATTCCGGAATACACTTTTCTAACTTTGCCATGAAAATAGAAATTGAATATAACATTGAGTACTTCAAAAAATGTTTGATGAGTGAAGAAGAATTTGAAATCAAACCATCATCTACTTGGTCAAATGATGCTTGGTATCTTGATCAAGAAAATAGAAACTTAATAAAAAACGAAGGTTTTATAATTATACAAAAAGGTGAAGCAACGGGAAAAATATTCGGTGCTAATCTGGGCACTTTCAATCTGTTACGTGGTACAGAATTCATGCCAAATATTTCTGATTCAATTTTATTTCTAGAAGAAGATAATAACGTCGGTGACGATTTTGCGGTAGAATTTGATAGAAATTTGCAAGCCCTCATCCAACAACCAAACTTTGATAAAGTAAAAGGAATTGTGCTCGGTAGGTTCCAAGACAATACTGACATGACTTTGGAAAAAATAAAATATATTATAGATACAAAAAAAGAATTAAAAAATCTACCAATTATTGCCAATGTAGATTTTGGGCACACCAACCCACTCTTTACTTTCCCGATTGGTGGTACTGCTAGTCTAAAAGTTGGTAATGAAGTAGAATTAAATATAATAAAACACTAACCCCAAAAATATGAAAAAACAATTTTTCGCTACCATCACACTCAGTTTACTTTTGACAGGTTGTACAATAGTACAAACACCAACAATAAATAATACTGATAATGAAAGTACAGAACCTTCTGTAACAATGACCACAAAAAATAGTTTGGATCTAAGTAATCAAAACTTATCCAAAGTTCCCAACGATACTTTCAACAAAACAAATCTACAAGAACTAAATATTTCTCATAATAATCTAACAGGATCCTTGCAAGCCGAAGTCAGACATTTACAAAATCTACGCGTACTCAATATGAGTAACAATCAAATGACTGGCGTTCCTGCCGAAGTCGGACAATTGTCCAAGCTAGAGATATTAGACTTGTCTAATAATCAATTGATTGGACTACCAAATGAACTAGCTAATTTGAAAAATCTAAAAACACTAAATCTTTCTGGTAACAACTACTCTACTCAAGATTTAGCAGTTATAGAAAAAGGATTGTCTAAAAATGTAAATATTATTAAATAAAAATACATAAAAAAAGAACGAGTAATCAACTCGTTCTTTTTATTTTACATATTTTACCATCTATCCAACTCTTCATATTGTTGTGGATTTTTTTCTCTATCTTCTGACATAGTATTTATATTTATATCACTTTAAATTTAAGATAATAGTTTTTTATTTTTTTAGTAAATTATTTTCTCTCAAATATTGCCAAGATTGAATAGTCTCCTCTGTACCAACGACTTCCAAACTAACAAATTTATCATAATCTTTGTCTGCCAAAAACAGGAAGAAATCTTCACACTTCAAGTCGGCTGTCCCAAGTGGCAAGTGAGCTTTGCCTCCCCAAAAAGCATCGTGAAGATGTATATCATGAATTCTTTCTACATGATTTTCCACCCACTTCATCCAATCTTCTTGATTTTGTAAAACATGTCCGATGTCCAAAGTAAACCCCCAATTTGGTAAAAGATTCACAGCCTTTTCCAGATCCTCAATATCCATCAAAGAATTTATAGATGTAGAAAAATGTTTACCAAGTGGCATGTGTTCTAGTGTTGCTTGTAATTTATCATTAGTTTTTAATCCAGCCAGAGTCTTAGCAATATTTTCAATATCGACTTCCGTAGATTGGAAAAATGGTTTGTGGCCTCCATGCAAAGTGATTACTTCAACTCCGATATCTACTCCCCAATCATAATACTTTTGCATCGTTTCTACAGAAGCCTGATTTACCAATTCATGATTACTCGCCATAGTGATATTGATAAAAGGTGCATGCAAAATAAGTCTATATTTATTTTTTAGAGACCTAAGTAATTTGTCAGCTTCAGGTTCCAAATAATCTGCCTCACGCCAAATTTCAATATGCTCGAGACCTTCTAGACTATCCAGCATTTTTATTTCTTCTTCGACTTCTACAAGAGTCCCAAATTTTATATTGATAAAGACTCCCAGACTAAATTTGTAATTCATATTTTTATTTTAAGCATATTACTAAATAATAGTATCACACCTTGTGAATCTTGACAAAATGCCCTTTTTATGATATATTGTCCTGTCTGCTTCCTACCATGTGGTGAGAAGAGAAGACAACTTGTTGAAAATTGAAAAAACTAGGAGAAGTTAGCTAATGGAGATCACCGTACATCCGATTCACGTGCCCGCCAACCTCACCATCCGCGAGAGGGTCAAACTTCTCGATGAGAAGATCGAAGTGAACTACAGGCATTTCGACCACTTCAGCTGCGAGGTCGAGCTGGCCTACGACATCGAGGTCTTGCTCATCTGGGGTGACGCCGTCGAGCTGACGACGGACAAGAACATCCTGGACTTCATGGCGGAGAACAACCTCAGGCCGGTGACCCCGGCCGAGTACCTGGCCTTCCTGGTCGAGTTCCCGGGGTACGTGGAGGAGGTCGATCTGATCATCTGCCTCGGTGCCCACTTCGACGAGCCGAAAAGCTCGGACGAAGACGGCGAGGGGGACGACTCGATGGAGAACTTCACCTGGGACTGGCGACACTACCTCTGCCACGAGGTGGAGGACGACCAGAAGCTCCTCGGCACCGACTTCGTCGATGACGGCATCGACGACGGTGACTACTGGTCGAAGAAGTGCCTCTTCCCCGCCGTCCGCGTCAAGTAGAACGAGGAGAACAACAAGGAGGGAACCTCTCGCTTCGAAGCGTGTACGAAAGTACAAACTTCGGAGCGAGCGGTCAAACTACACAATTATATACATCGCAAAAACGATGTTTTTATTTTGCTAAATTTTTTGTAATAAAAACCCCGCCTTTCGCGAAAGGCGGGGTTATTTTAATTTTTGTAATTAGTCTCTCTTTTTGAAGAAACCTGGTTTTCTGTCACCACCACGATTATTGTTTCCTCCAGAAAAACCACCACGACTACCACCACCCATTTGACGAGGTGCTGGATCTTGGGCTACGAAACCTTCTGGTTTTGGTTTGAGTACTTTCATACTTAGATTTACTCTTCCAAGATTGTCTATTTCTTTTACTTTTACTTTGACAATGTCTCCTAGTTTCAAAACATCACTAGGTTTGTTGACACGTTCCCAAGAAATTTCACTTACATGAACTAGACCATCTTTACCAGGAAGAAGTTCAACAAAAGCTCCGAAATCTTCTAGACGAACAACTTTGCCATCGAATTCTTCACCAGCTTCTACTTCACGAGTACAATCTTTTACCATCTTGATAGCAAGTTTCATTTGTTCACCATCACTAGAAGTGATAAGAACACGACCATCTTGTTCGATATCAATCTTGGCACCAGTCTCGTCCACAATTTTATTGATATTCTTGCCACCAGGACCGATAAGATCTTTGATTTTTTCTGGATTGATAAGAACTGTCACGATACGTGGAGCATATGGAGAAAGGTCAGCTCTAGGTTCAGAGATAACACTAGCCATTACTTCCAGAATTTGTAGACGAGCTTCACGAGATTGTTTGACTGTTTGTTCTACAAGATCCCAAGTAAGACCATTTGTTTTTGTATCCATTTGAACAGCTGTAATACCATCCACTGTTCCAGCAATTTTGAAATCCATACCACCAGCTCCATCTTCTACATCTTGCAAATCTGTAAGTACTTTCCATTTTGTTACATTACCATTGTTTGTTCCACCATCAGAAGCAAGCCCCATAGCAATACCAGCTACTGGTTTTTTGATAGGGACACCTGCTGCCATAAGTGACAGAGTAGAACCACAAGTAGAAGCCATAGAACTAGAACCATTTGATCCCATTACTTCAGAAACTACACGCATAGCATAAGGAAAATCTTCTGCTGCAGGAAGTACTGGTTCCAAAGCTCTTTCAGCCAAAGCACCATGACCAATCGCACGACGACCAGGTCCACGAAGAGGACCAGCTTCACCGTAAGTGAAAGGTGTGTCATTGTAGTGATGCATATAACGCTTGGTACCATCTTCTTCCATACTGTCCAAAGTTTGGACATCTCCAGGAGCACCAAGAGTAACTACAGACAATACTTGAGTGTCACCACGCATGAACATAGCAGAACCATGTACACGAGGAAGTAAATCTATTTCATTTTGTAATTCACGAATTTCAGTAAGTTTACGACCATCAAGTCTTTGGTCAGAGTCAAGAATCTTCTTGGTGATTTCACCACAAATAAGATACTTCACTTCTCCCAAAGTTTTCTTTTGATCAGATTCTTCAAAACCTTGAGCAGTCAAATGCTCAGCCAAAGCATCTTGAATGTCAGCAATCATTTGTTTACGTTCATCTTTACTAACTTTAGGAGTTTTGAAAATAAGTTTTTCTGCATTGTCAGAGATGAATTTATCAGCAGTTCTTTTTACTTGTTGAGCTACTGTTTCCACACCATCTTCTACAACAACTTCTTTTGTTTGACCAACTTCTTCTTGAATTTTTTTGAAGAATTCAACTACTGGAGCCAATTGTTCACATCCCCATTTCATTGCATTGAAAAATGTTTCTTCAGATACTTCAGCTGCTCCAGCTTCTACCATTATCAACTTTTCTGGAGTACCAGCTACCATCAAATCTAACTTATTGTTTTCTTCCATTTGAGCAGAAGTAATATTCAAGATAAATTCACCTTTTTCATTCATACCTACATGAGCAGCTCCGATAGGACCATTCCAAGGGATAGAAGAAATATTTAGAACACAACTAGCAGCAAGTAATGCTACTGGAGCGGCGTCATTTTCACCGTCTACTGACAAAGCTGTTGTAATAACTTGAATGTCATTGCGAATACTTTCGTCAAAAAGAGGACGAATCGCACGATCCACTAGACGAGCTGTCAAAATAGCTTCATCACTAGGACGTCCTTCACGTTTCATAAAACGACTGCCTTTTATTTTTCCGGCAGCATAAAGCTTTTCTTCGAAGTCTGTCATCAAAGGAAAGTAGTCAATTCCATCACGAATTGTTTTACTCTTTACTACAGTTGCAAGAATTGTAGTATCTCCATAACGTACAGTACAAGCTGCATTTGCTTGAAGGGCAAATTTACCTACTTCTACTGTTAGAGTGCGTCCACCCCAGTCCATAGACCATTGTTTTGTTTGTAACATATATATTTGTTACGACATTGATCTTGATACGATAGACCAGCACATTACCCTGTGCAGAGATCTAGGTGTCTCAAGACCAAAATCATTAATTAATTTGTTGTAATTGTTGAAAATGTTGTAACTGATTTATCATTTACAACAAACGAAGTGATAAAACACTTTCAACAACTACAACGTTTTTTTACTTTTTTTTCTTACTTACAAATTTTGTTTTAAGATTCCCTATCAAAAATTTATTTTTTTCAGCTGACAAATCAATAAAATCATCAACAGACTCGATAAGACGAGAAGAAGTAGTCTCACCAAAAGCCAAAACTTCTACCTGTTTACCCATACTACGTAAATATTCTACTAGAGGAATATAGTCACCATCACCAGAGACAATGGCAATAGCGTCAAGACTATTGGAAAGACGGATAGCGTCAACCGCCAAACCGACGTCCCAATCAGCTTTTTTGAAACCTGAGTTGTAAACTTGCAAATCTTTTTCACGAGTTTCTATTCCCAAATTGTAAAGTGCTTCAAAAAAAGGTTGTTCATCTTGAGTTTCGGTACGTACCACATAAGCGATACTACGGATAAGTTTACGACCTGCGACAGCTTCAGCTACGATATTACCAAAATTTACCTTCTTATTAAAAAGATTTTTGGCAGAATAATACATATTCTGCACATCAATAAACACCCCAATGCGTTGCTCGGGGTGTTTTAGAGGATTTTTTTTGAGTTGATTATTCATTAGTGTCATCTTCTGTTACAGACTCTTCGACATCTTCTTCAAGCATCTCATTAGCAAATTGTTTTGCTTGTTTCAATTTTAGTTTCTTGACTAATTCTTCGAAAGAAGCAGCATTTTCACGTTGTAAATATTTCAACAATTTACGACGCTCACCTACTTTGCGTAGAAGACCTCTACGTGAAGAATGATCTTTGTGATGAGCTTTCAAATGTTCTGCTAGCTCATCAATCTCTGCGCTCAAAATTGCGATTTGAACTTCAGTAGATCCAGTATCACCTACGTGAGTCTGATACTTTTTAATTAGACGTTGTTTTTTTTGTTTATTCAACATAGCATGCATATTGTTTAACGGGCACATGGTAGGCATGTCTATCAAGGTCCGTATCCCTATAAATGTGGGATAAATTAAAGCGTGCTAAATATATCAAAATAAGATTGGTTTGTCAAGAGCTACAGACTATTTTTTAGCTTATTTTAGCTAAGTATAGTCAATAATTATATTATAAAAAATTTAAAATTATTAACTATTTCCTCTTTTAAGAGCCATCTTCAACAATTCCTCCACAGTCTTATCTCCCACATCAAGATTCTTCACAATATCTCTAGCATCTTCCTTGGTATGCCCCATAGCAACGAGAGCTTCGACAACATCTGATAACTTATCCCCAACTTGTGAACCGTCATCATTTTTAGATTTCAAACTTTTACCAATCTTTGTTTTTAATTCCACCACCAAACGCTCGGCTGTTTTGCGTCCAATACCACTAACTTGAGTTAAATAAGAGACGTCTCCCCTACCAATTGCATCTTGTATTTCATCCAAACTACCAAGTGCCAAAATATTCAAAGCTCCGCGAGGACCAAGACCTTTGACAGAAATAAGCAATTCGAAAAAACTTTTTTCATCCAAATTTCTAAAACCAAAAAGCTCTAGAGCAGTCTCAGCAACTTTGAGATAGGTATATATTTCTACTTCTTCCCCAATTTTTACTTCAGCCAAAAATGAAGTAGTAACATTTATTTCATAACCAACTCCAGACTGTGTCAAAACTGTGACACTGCCTTTATTTTTGTTTTTGATTATACCGAGAATTAGAGAGATCATAAATTATTAATTTGTTTCAACTCATATTTAAGTTGATCAATATCTAAAGCTAAAGTATTAGCAATTTGAAAATTACCCTCATGGTTTTCTTGTGAAGAATAATTTTCTCCAAGATTTTTTTGCATTTTCAACAAAATTTTGATGGTTTTTTTAATTTTTCTTTGTATTAGCTTTTTTTCTTCTAAACTTAAACCATTTTCCCTCTTAAGTTTTGATTCTTTATAAACTTTTTTTGCTATATTTTCAAGGAATTCCTTTATTTCCTCATGTGAAAATTTTTTTGTACCACTAATAACATAATTTCCAAAAATAAAATCTAATTTTGCATTATCTGTTGATTGGGCAAGATCTTCTTCATAATATTTTTCTTTTACCCAATCTACGATACCTTCTGCACCCAAAGGTTTTCTATCTGACATAAAATAAAATTAAGTATTAGTTATTCACTATTTTTTTAAATCCATCTCTTTTACTCTAGTTTTTAAGTCACTTAAATTGTAATCTAAAACTTCATTAAAATAATTTATAAACTCTTTTCCACTAAAAAATTCATCCTCATTACCAAAAAAATATAAAATCTTTTTCAAAGATTCAATTTTCGCGAGGATACTTTTCATTTCACCTTGAGAAAAATTTTCAGAAGTTACACTTTCAATTTTTGGTAAAAGAAAACCAACAAATGTTTTAAACCCTTCCAAAACATCATCATCCGAAAAAAAATCATTTAATTTAGTCCTTCTATTTATAAATAGATCCTCTAATTTAGTTATTTGCAAACCGACACTCTGCCAATAATCAAAATTCCAAGTATCAGCAAATTCTTTTTTATTAACAAAGTTAATTATACCTTGTTGTACTTCATCTTTATGAATGTCGGTAGCAATTTCTTGTGGGTCTCTTTCACCAAATAAATCTAAAGTTTTATCAT
Source organism: Candidatus Magasanikbacteria bacterium CG_4_10_14_0_2_um_filter_33_14 (assembly GCA_002793035.1). Lineage (GTDB taxonomy): Bacteria > Patescibacteriota > Patescibacteriia > Magasanikbacterales > UBA922 > UBA1557. The sequence goes on along the minus strand of PFPL01000019.1, from coordinate 5,984 downwards.
AATATTTATCACCAATCATACTCTTTTTAATTATTCAAAAATAAAATCCCAAATTCTTTGATAGGTTTTGTGCTGTAAAAATAAGTATTCTTATCAGTCCCACCATGAGCACTTCCCACTTCTTCACCTTCTTCATTATACATTTTTTTGATAGTTAATGAAAGATCAGATTCAAATGGTTGCATGATTCTTACTTTGTCACCAAGACGAATAGCATTGTGCGCACGCAAAGTAATTTTGTATTGTTTATCTTCTTTTTCACAAGCCAAAATTTCACCAACATACTGTTGCTCGGTACCTTGGTGACTGTTACTAGTATTTTGTTCGACAGTATCACGACCAAAAAGAAATCCCGTGGTATAACCACGATGAACAAGTTTGTCCAAAATATTTTTCTTGATAGTTTTCAATTTTCTTTTTTGAATTTTGATATCGTCTTTTTTACCATCTTTAAGTAAATAATCAAAAGCAGTTCTATAAGCTTTGACTACACTTGAGAGATAAGCAGGACTCTTAGCACGACCTTCTATTTTGTAACTAATCACCCCAGCCTCAAAAAGTTCTGGTAAATATTCGATGAAACACATATCTTTGGAATTGAAAATATAAGTCCCATTGATATCTTCTTCTACATCCATCTCACGTTCCTTTTTGAGCGGATCATTGATAGTTGTTTCAATCACTTTGATATTATTCAAATCATATTTCCAACGACAAGGTTGGACACAATCACCAAGATTGGCCGAGCGACCAACAAGATGAGATGACAACATACAACGTCCAGAATAACTCATACACATTGCACCATGAATAAAATATTCTATTTCACATTTTGGCACGGCTTTGTGTATTTCTTTTATTTCTTCAAGTGTTACTTCACGTCCAAGTACCACACGCTCTAGACCTTGCTCGTGCCAAAATTTTACAGTAGCAGCATTCGTTGCATTGGCTTGAGTAGATAAGTGAATTGCAAGATTTGGTGCATATTTCTTGACCATAGACATCACACCTGGATCAGAAACAATAAGAGCATCAGGTTTCCATTCATTTAATTTTTTCAAATATGGAGGCAATCTTTTCAAATGATCATTGTGAGCTACGATATTTACTGTTACATAAATTTTCTTACCGATAGAATGAGCATATTCAATAGACTTTTTGACATCGTCACCAGTAAAAGTATTGATACGGACACGCATACTGAAATCTGGAATTCCCATGTAAACGGCGTCAGCACCGTATGCAAAAGCATAACGCATTTTTTCTGGAGAACCAGCGGGAGCAAGGAGTTCAAGTTTTTTCATAATGTTTTATAAAAGCTTACGAGGCTTACAAGGCCTACCAGGCTTACTTATTGTCCCTGTAGGGACAAACTGTTTATTAATTTGTATAGTAAAAATCCGACTTCTTTACTTTTTTTATAAATAAAATCAAATTGTTTTTCACTTATATAATCTAATTCTTTAGCAAGTTCAAAGTAACATTGACACTCATTCAAAGACCCATTGGAAATATACAAAAACTTCAAAAAATCTTTATCAGTTTTTTTACCACGACCTTCGACCACATTAGCCATAACAGATACTGCAGCACGACGTAATTGACTTGTTAAACCATACATTTCATCTGCAGGAAACATTTTTACCAATCTATACACTAGTTTAACAAATTCAAGACTTTCTTTCCAGAGCTTCAAATTATGATAATCCTGCATAAAATAATGAATAAAAATGTAAGCCTCGTGAGCCTTGTAGGACTTGTAAGCTTTTTACTAATTAAAAAAGTTTTAAATAAACAAAAACCTCTTTATTTTTATGAACGTAAATACTCAACCAACACTTGTACTCCAAATCCATTTGCTCCAGCTCTAATATGCGCTTTACCTTTACTACCATAAATAGCACTTGCCAAATCTATATGAGCCCAAGGATAATTGGCTTCACCAGTTTCTCTGTCTTGTGTGAAAAATTGCAAAAAAGCAGCAGCAGTACTCGCTGTACCATAACGTTCACCACCAACACCACCAATATTTTTTATATCAGCCACCTCACTCTTCATAGCTTCACTATATTCTTCGCCAAGTGGTAAGCGCCAGAGACTTTCACCTACTTCTTCACCAACTTCCAGCATTTTCTCGGCAATTTTGTCTTCTGGGGTAAATAGTCCAGATTTTTCTAGACCCAAAGCCGCCATACAAGCACCGGTAAGAGTTGCTAAATCAATTACTTCTTTTGGTGAATATTTGGTAGCATAGCGTAAACCTTCAAGTAAAACCAGACGCCCCTCAGCATCAGTATTTTTTACCTCAATAGTATCACCAGCCATACTTGTCAAAATATCATCTGGACGATAAGAATCTCCGCCTGGCATATTTTCAGCAGAAGGTACGATAGCTATGATATTTTTCTTGACTTGCAAATCTGCCAAAGCCTTAATAGTTCCCAAAACAGAAGCAGCACCCAACATATCGAATTTCATGTCTACCATATAATCTCCTGGTTTGATAGAAAGTCCACCAGAGTCAAAAGTAATACCTTTGCCAACCAGCACACTTGGTTTTTTACTTTTGTCTGTTCCAAAATATTCGACGATAATAAATTTTGGTTCAAATTTTGATCCACGGCCAACAGCCAGCAGACTACCCATTCCTAATTTTTCAATTTCTGTTTGTGACAAAACTTTGGTTTTCAAATTTTTATTTTCTTTGGCCATTTTTATAGCTTCACTACCAAGATGCTCTGGTGTCATGTCAGTTGGCGGAATGTTACCTAAGTGACGAGCAAAGTTGACACCACTAGCGATGATGAATCCCTCATCAATTCCCTTTTGTAAATTTTTCAAATCCGGCTTTTCAAAATCACCCAAAAAATTTACAGATTTTACTTTTGTTATTTTATCTTCTTTTTTACTTTTGAAATCATCATAAGCATACATAGCGACTTCACAAGCAATCACAGTTTCTTGAGCAAGTTTTTTTGCGTCACACATTTTCAATAAATCCTGTGAAAGATAAAGAGACAAATTTTCATATTTTTTGTTTTGACAAGTAAGCACTGAAGACCCAATCATTTCTTTATAATTTTTTACTGTCAAATCTTTGGTTTTGCCAAGACCAACTAACAAGACACGAGATATTTCACCGTCAGAAATAAAAAGCAAACTACTTTGTTTTTTCTTAGCTTCAAAATCTTTTGATTCAAAAACTTTGGTCAAAAGTCCATTTAATTTTTGATCAACGTTTTTTATCCAAGTATCAAAACCTTTGTCTTCAAAGACTGGGATTATTAGACAATCTTGTTTTACTTTTTCTGGATTGATTTGATATTTTTGCATATATTTTCAATTCATCCCGAAACCGCCGAAGGACGGTGAGGGATCTGTAGACTCTGTCTACTAACTTAATAAATTTTATTTCAACGAAGAAAATTTTCATTATCTTGTTTTTATCAGTTCAATCAGTCGAATCTGTGAGCTATCTAAAATTTGAATAGAACACTGATAAAACAGATCAAACAGATTTTAACTGATTATTATATTCCTCTATAGTAGGAATTAACTCCTCAAACTCAGAAATAATCTTCCAAGGCTCACCCTTTTTTAAAGTTTCATGATCTTGAAATCCCCAAGTCACTCCAACTGATGGCAAATTTACTTCAAAGGACTCACGCAAATCACCTAGTGTATCTGTAAAAAACAAACATTCTTCTGCTTTCAAATTATATTTTTCAAAAATCATTTTGAACTTTACCACTTTTGATTTATTTGTATCTGATCCTAAAATTTGTTCAAAATTTTGTAACAAATTTCCACAATTCAAATATTTATTTAAATTTTCTTCACGTGTACTAGAAACTACAAATAATTTATATTCTTCACTCAAATTTTGTAATTCTTTTTTGAAAGGAAACAAATGTTTTTCTTCAAAACGCTTATGCATTTCCTGAAAAAAAACATCTTTTTCTTCAGGTTTAAAATCCATAGGATTATTATGTAAAACATTTCCATTGTATTGATCCTTGTAAGACTGGTCTGACAAATCTGATCTAAAAGTTCTAAAAACTTCTAGACTCATAGCATAAGTATCCCCGAGCACGCCATCGAAATCAAATATAATCGCTTTGAGCATAAATCTAAAAATTATAATTACTAAGTAAATCATCGAAACTCTCACGCTTTCGAATTACTCTTACGTCTTCACCCTCTATCATCACTTCCATCGGCAACGCACGAAACTGATAATTACTCGCCATCGCAAAACCATAAGCCCCAGCATTATTAATACTCAAGACATCGCCTTCGATGACTTCTGGCAAAAGTCTGTCGCGAGCAAAGAAGTCGGCACATTCACAAATGTTGCCAGTAATATCATATTCTTTTTCAAATCCTCGTGGATGACTAATATTTCGTATTGGATGATACGAGCCATACATCGCCACACGGACCAAATGATTCATACCCGTGTCAGTACCTACGATAGTCTTGCGACTGATAGATTCTTTCAAGGTGTTTACGCGTGTCAGCAAATATCCACTCTCAGCTACGACATAACGACCTGGCTCGAAACGTAGTTTTATTTCTCTTCCATATTTTTCACAAAATTCTGTTACACGATTTTTTATTTTTTCACCAAGTTCATGCAGTTCGAGACGTGTTTGATCTGGACTATACGGCACACCAAATCCTCCACCAACGTCGACAAATTCCAAACCTGGGATTTGCTCGGCAATCTCGAGGATGACGTCGAGTGCAAGCATAGGTTCACGCTGACGAAGCCAGCCAGAACCAATATGCTGATGAATTCCTACAATTTGCAAATTGTATTTTTGGGCCAAAGCAAGTGCTTGTCGAACATCTTTGAAAGAAATACCAAATTTGGAATCAGGTCCACCAGTAATATTACTTTCATGAGAAGCGATACCAATATTTGGATTGAAACGTAGAGAAACCTTGCTACCAGGATAAGTGCTACCATATTTTTCTAGACGAGAAAGTGAACCAATATTGAGTAGTACTCCCAAATCGTGGACATTTACCATTTCGTCGTCTGTCATATTGTTGCCAGTAAACATGATTTTGTCTGGTGTAGCACCACAAGCCAAACCAAGTTTCACTTCTTCTTGTGAGACAGCGTCTATCCCAAAACCTAAATTTATAATTTCCTTTACCAAATGCGGATTGTAATTGGCTTTGATAGCATAGAGAAATTCTGTTTGAGGATATTGTCCAATTTCAGTCTGTAATTCCTTGGCTCTTTCACGAACAACAGCCAAATCATAGACATAAGTTGGTGTAGAATATTTTTGAGCAATTTCTAGTAAAATTTCGTCTTTGGTTTTCATATTAGTTCACTTCATCCCGAAGTCGAGAATACGACGAGGGATCTTTCTTAAATTAAAATTATGCTAATTAAAATTACTACAAAATTAGTATAACTGTTTTTAAATCATAACTTAAAAATACTCAAACGTCAAACCAAAAATGTCCTTGCAAAAGAGCTTTATAAAAAGTATAATATAGCTGTATATTTCATTTCTTCATAATAAAAATATGAACAAACAAATAAAAAACAAAACCACAGCTATTTTTGAGGGTAGAGACGTACGAAGAAAATGGGATGAAAAAAAAGAACTTTGGTATTTTTCAGTTGTAGATGTTATGGCTATTTTGACAGGCTCTACAATTCCAAAAAGATATTGGAGTGATTTAAAAATAAAATTAAATAGTGAAGGTAGTGAGGTGTACGAAAAAATCGTACAACTGAAATTTTTGGCTAAAGATGGCAAATACTATGCCACAGATGTTGCTGACACCGAAACTCTTTTACGCTTAATACAGTCAGTTCCCTCACCAAAAGCAGAGCCTTTCAAACTTTGGCTGGCCAAAGTTGGTTATGAAAGGTTGGAAGAAACAACTGATCCTGAAATAGCTATAAACAGAGCTCTAAAAACCTACCTACAAAAAGGCTATAGCCTAAATTGGATAAA
>PFPL01000002.1 GCA_002793035.1 Candidatus Magasanikbacteria bacterium CG_4_10_14_0_2_um_filter_33_14 | reverse complement strand
TGCAATTATTTTTGCGATGGCCAATCCTACACCAGAAATATTTCCCGATGAAGCCAAAGAAGCTGGTGCTGTTGTTGTTGCAACTGGTCGCTCAGACTATCCAAATCAAGTAAACAATGTTTTGGCTTTTCCTGGAATTTTCCGTGGTTTGCTAGATGCGAGAATTTCCAAAGTGACTATGGAGATGAAGTTGGCTGTAGCACAAGCTTTGGCAAATTATGTAGTGAATCCTGATGCAGAAAATATTATTCCAGCAGTGTTGGATAAAAATGTGGCTGGAGTTGTGGCTGAGGCTGTGAAGAAGTTTAAATAAATTTATGAACACATCAGATTTTGATTACAATCTTCCAAAAGAACGTATCGCCCAAAAACCTCTTGAACCTCGTGATAGTTCCAAACTTTTTTTGGTTGATAAAAAAAATAAAAAAGTTGATCACAAACATTTTTTTGATATTGTAGATTATTTCGAAAAAGGTGATTTGTTGGTCTGGAATAATTCCAAAGTTTTCAAAGCTAGACTTTTTGGTAGATTAGAAGCAAGTGATAATGATGTAAACAAAGACGGTATACCAGATAGAGCTTTGCTCAATCAAAAAGAAGTAGAAATATTTCTTGTCCGTCCGATGGAAAATCCTGGTGTCTGGAAAATATTAGCCAAGCCTGGCAAGAGGGTGAAACCGGGAATGAATGTACGTTTTGCGCCAGATTTTTTTTGTACTGTGATTGTCAAAGAACCAGAAGGAACAATTCTTGTGCAATTCGAAGAAGATGACAAAGAAGTAATGGCCAAAGCCAATAAGTATGGGCATATTCCAGTGCCACCTTATGTCAAAGATGAACCAGATCAAATAGAAGTCTATCAGACAGTATATTCCAAAGAAGAAGGCTCGGTAGCAGCACCTACTGCTGGGTTTCATTTTACAGATGATATAATCCAAAAATTAAAAGATAAAGGAGTGGAATTCGCCGAAGTTACTCTTCATGTTGGGCTTGGGACTTTTCTCCCTGTAAAATCTGAGCGTGTGGAAGATCACACGATGCATAGTGAATGGGTGGAGATTTCAGAGGAAACTGCTGAGAAAATAAATAAAGCTAAAAGTGAAGGTCGAAGAGTAGTGGCTGTGGGGACTACGACTGTGCGTACACTTGAAGGTATCGCTTCACTCGAAAGAAACAAGTTACAAGATACAAACAAATCACAAATCACAATTTCCAAATTTGAAGGTGATATAAATATTTTTATAAAACCAGGATTTGAATTTCAGATTGTCGATGCGATGATTACTAATTTTCATTTACCAAAATCTACTTTGCTTATGCTCGTTTCAGCGTTTGCAGGGGATAGACTTGCCGGCCAAAGCCCTAGCGAAGGTCGGGAATTTATGTTAGAATGTTATAAAGAAGCAGTTTCATTGAAATATAGATTTTATAGTTTTGGTGATGCGATGTTTATATATTAGTTCGTAAAGTCATTTTGATAAACAATAAAAACCACCTCATTTCCGAGACATATACGAGATATGTATGGAGTGAGGTGGTTTTGTTTTTTTAGACTTCAGGCCCACAGTACTAATACCGTGGGCCCTCAGTTGTCATGTCTCCTCCCCTTCGGTTGGTTTGTTGAAGCGGTGAAACTGGATTCTGTCTTTGATGAAGACCGCCAGAGCGAAAAGCGCTACAAGACCAGCGATTCCGACAATGATAGTAGTAGGTTCCATGACACCCTCCTTTGGGTTGATTGTCATGTTTTTAGTTTATGCTTATTTTTTTTATTCGTCAATAAAAAATGCACTCTTAGAAGTGCATAATTTTTTTATTCTATATTTTTTCACCAATGATACTTCCTATTTTCACTAATCATAAAGCCACGATAGATTTGTTCGAGCAGAATCACGCGCATCATTTGGTGAGTGAATGTGAGTTTGGAAAAAGATATTTTTTCTTTGGCAATGTCAATTATTGATTTGTGTAAACCTAGAGGACCACCGATAATCATTGTTAAATTGTCAAATTGTTGTATTGTTATTTTCTGTGAAAGTTCTTCGGAGCTAAATTGTTTTCCTTCTTTATCCAGAACAATTACATAACTATCTTTTGGAATAGCTTTTAGAATTTTTTCTGCTTCTTTTTCTTTTATTACTTCGTGATTACTCTTGTCATCGAATTTTTCTTCTTTGAGCTCGATGATATTTATTTTGGCAAAAACTGAAAGACGCTTGAGATATTCTTGCTCAGCATCTTGCCAATATTTTTCTTTCAATTTTCCCAATGTAATAATATTTATTTTCATAGTATTTGTAATTTTACATTCGAATTACGAACTCTTACGAATATTCGAATGTATCTTTATCCAAGAATTTCTTTCTTCAATTCCAAAAATCTATCTTCTTTGATAGCTTCTCGAATTTGTCTCATGAGTTCCAAAAAGAAATAAAGATTGTGAATAGAAGCAAGACGAAAGGCGAGCATCTCTCCAGCTTTGAAAAGGTGATAGAGATAAGCACGAGAATGATTTTGGCAAGTGAAACAACCACATTTAGTATCAATTGGTTGGTCATCGGTTTTGAATTCAGAATTCTTGATGTTGATATACATCTTTGGGTTTATTTCCTTGTGTACGAACAATCTGCCGTTGCGAGCCACACGAGTCGGCGCTACGCAATCAAACATGTCTACGCCCCTCTCAACGACCTCAAACAGGTCGCTAGGATTGAACCCGACACCCATAGTATAGTGAGGTTTGTTTTCTGGGATAATATCACTGACCCAATCAAGAATGTTTTTGGTGGCTTCCATATTGTAGCCGATTGATTCACCACCAATGGCAATGCCATCGAAATCCATTTCAGAAATTACTTTGGCTGATTCTTTTCTTAAATCTTCGTGATTGGCACCTTGGATAATTCCAAATAAAAATTGTTTGTAACCATGGTACTCAGTATTTTTTTTGTGTTCAGATATACAACGCTCTGCCCATTCGTGCGTGCGTTTCATCGCTTTTTTTGTGTAGTCAATGTCGGCATCATCAGGAGTACATTCATCAAAAGCCATGATAATATCGGCACCGATTTTGTGTTGGATATTTATGGCTTCTTCGGGAGTGAAGCGGTGAGTAGAGCCATCAAGATGAGATTTGAAAGTGACGCCGTCGTCATCGATACTCACTAGCTTTTCATTGCTAGTAACATCCTTGGCTTCTTTTTGAGTCCCTAGA
>PFPL01000020.1 GCA_002793035.1 Candidatus Magasanikbacteria bacterium CG_4_10_14_0_2_um_filter_33_14 | reverse complement strand
TTCTCATATTTCTTTGCTAATTATTATGGTTACCCTTTGTAACCTCTATTCTAGCAAAGTGTTACCACTTATGGGTAACTATACATGAACTTGGATTTAGAACCAGAATTTTTCAAATCATATAGACATAGTGAGAGCTGGGGAAATGTAGAGAGGAATGTTTTCTACACCAAAATTGATGAAGACATTGAAAAATTACGAGAATGTCAAACAGAAGGTGATGGAATGGACTTTTTTTCTAGAGAAGAAATGAAAGATTTAACTATAAATGAAAATCATCGATTTATAATTGATGAGTTTTTTAAGGAAAAGTTTTGATTTTGTTATGGACGTAGAAGAAATGAAAAAAAATGTTTTTATAAAGAGGTCTGAAGATCCAATTTCATGGATTTCTTCAGGTTTATCCAGTGAAGAAATTGCCAAAATTTTTTATAGAAAATATGATTCATATTATAAAAGATTGGAAGAGAATCATACTACTACAAAAAGAGGAAGATTTAATCGTATAGATGGCGATTTGCATAGGTATATATTGATGTTTTTTGGTTATGCTATAGAAAACTATCTAAAAGCTGCTTTAATTAAAAAAGGATTAATTAATCCTATATCACAAAATCCTGAATTACAGTTGTCAAAAGAGGTTCTAAAACATGACTTAGAAAATTATTATAAGAGATTGTTCGGTGATGGAATTGTAGATTACGAGAAAGAAGTTCTTGAAAATTTAAAAATGGCTATTTTGTCTGGTAAATATCCTGTGCCGAAATTTTTTAAAGATTATTATTCATATACTTATAAATTAGAAGAAACTGTGAATGTTTTTAAAAAAATAATAAAAAAAATAAAACAAGAATTTAAAAAGCTTGATTTAAATTAATTTTATTAAAAAATTATTTGTGAAAAAAAAGTCTAAGTAAAACAGAAACTAAATAATGTAAAAAAGAAAGTAAAAGACTATAAACAAAAATAGCCACAAACAAACCCAAAAACTGACTAAGATTCAAAATATAAACAGTGATATCTACACCGAGTAGGAGAGTGGTGATATTGATTAATATCATTAGAAGTACAATCCAGAAGAATCCACTCCACATACCACGCCTGTCCGGCTTGCTCGGCGCCATGTGAGAGGCTACAGCGAGAGATAAATAGAAAAAGAGCCAGAAGCTCCACTTGCTGATATTGTCTAGTGTAAACAGATTTTTGAGACTATCATAAACCGCTTGTAAAAAATCAAGTGGATTTTTGAATTCTGCAAAAAGGGGATTGAAAATTTCTTTGGCATTTGGTACGAAGAAGTAGAGAAAAATTACAAGCACAATTGAGCCAAAAATCATAGGAGCAGATCCGATAAAAAAATTGCCGAGCTTCTGATAAATACTTTTGGTATTGTAAGCATGACTGACATGACCTAGATTGCCAGATTCTTCGTTTGGTTCAAATATGCGGACGCTGTCTACTCGATGATGAAATATCTTGGCAAAGAAATAGTGACCAATTTCGTGAATAGGTGTCCCCATCCAGGCAGTCCAGAGGATTCCTTTCCAGCCTAGACTTCTTTGATAATTTTCTAGAGTTTTAGCTTGGATAATTGATTGAAAAAATCCGATGACGAAGAAGATTCCAAAAAGACCCGCGAGTTGAATGAGTACTGCTTGGAGAAGGGTTGTAAAAAACTGAAGCATATAAATAAAATTTTTAATTTAGTAATTTTATAATTTAAAAATTGTTTTAAAATTCGAAATTGAAAATTTGTAAATTATTTATATTATACTACAAAACTCTCAAATAATAAAAAAACGGCCCATTTGACAAGGTCGTTTTTTAAAATACTATTTTACTTCTTCTGGAAGAACGTGTAGGTATTTGGCAGTTTTTAATTTGCCGATGAAACTCATTCTCTTTTTAGTTTGGAATTTTACTTTTCCAGCTACTAGAGTGAACAAAGTGTCATCTTTACCTTTTTTTACATTTTTTCCTGGGTGGATTTTTGTGCCACGTTGACGAACTAAGACCATACCTGATTTGACGGTTTGGCCATCACTGACCTTAACGCCTAGGTATTGTGGATTGGAGTCTCGTCCCAACCTGGTGGTTCCACCCGCTTTCTTATGTGCCATAGCGGGGTTTTGTTAGTATATTTTAAAAATTGATATAGAAAGTGGATCGGGGACAGTATACTATATAAGAGCTTTCTTGTCAAGGGGACTTTTTAAGTGTATAATTAAGTTATCTTTTGGTTAAAATTGTCACATTGTTACATTGCTAAATTGTTGTTTAGATAAAGAAAGCAATTTAACAATGTAACAATGTAAAAATTTAGCCATTTACCATCGTATAATTGTAGGATGTTAAATTAAAAATTCTCTATGAAACTGAGATTATACCCTCTAAAACTTTATTTTTTTTCTCTTCCTATCACTATCATGACTATTTTGTCATTACTTTTGAATTTATTTTCTTGGTTTTGGCTCAAGTCTCAGCTACCCAATACTAGTGAGCTTTTTTTGCATTATAATGTACTTTTTGGGGTAGATTATATTGGGGATAGCTGGAAAATATTTTTTGTACCACTCATAGGTCTTATTATTTTGTCTGTCAACTTTTTCATGGGTTGGTTGCTGTACAAAAAAGACAAATTCATGGCCTATGTCTTGAATTCTGTTTCGGTACTCTGTCAAATATTTTTGTTTATGGTATCTTTTCTTTTAGTATTTTTGAACGTCTAAATTATGAGAAGCTCAAAAACTAGAAAGGCTGATTATAGTTTTATTACGCTTTTGTTTATCTTGATATTTTTTGGACTCATGATTTTGAGTTCAGCTGGAGTTGCTGTTGGAATTAGAAGTTTTGAGGATCAATATTTTTTTATCAAAAGACAGTTGCTCTTGGGATTTTTGCCAGGACTTTTTTTGTTTTTAGTTTTAGCCAAAATGAATTATGAGGTCTGGCGTAAATATGCTACACCTATTTTTGGTCTTGGTCTTTTTTTACTTTTTTTGACGTTTATTCCGGGTATTGGTTCAACCAATAATACTGGTACACATAGTTGGATAAATATGTTTGACTATTCTTTTCAACCAGCAGAAGCTATGAAGTTGGCTTTGATTATTTTTATGTCAGCTTTCTTAGCCAAGATGGGTAGTAAAATAGAAAATCTAAAAGAAGGTTTTTGGCCTGCTCTAGGAGTAGGTGTGGTGCCTATTGGTTTGGTTATTTTACAACCAGATATTGGTACGACAGCTATTTTGTTTGCTATTTTGATTGCTCTTTTATTTTTTGCCAATGCCAAGTTTTTACATCTTAGTTCTTTACTTTTGGTGGCTATTGTTGGTTTTACTTTTTTGGTTATTATTGCGCCTTACCGTGCTGAGCGTCTGACGACATTTCTTCATCCGGAGCTCGATCCTCAAGGACAGGGTTATCAGATTAATCAAGCTTTTTTGGCGATTGGTTCTGGAGGAGTTTTTGGACTTGGTTTTGGACACTCCCGTCAAAAGTTTCAGTACTTGCCAGAAGTGCATGGAGATAGTATATTTGCTATAATGTCAGAAGAGTTGGGATTTGTTGTTATTATGGGTTTTTTATTTTTACTATTTCTTATTTTGAAACAAGGATTTATGATTGCAAAAGAATGTAAAGATGATTTTGGTAAGTTATTGGTTTCGGGTATTATGTTTTGGTTTTTTGCGCAATCATTTTTAAATATTGGGGCTATTGTGGGTATTTTGCCTTTGACCGGTGTACCATTGCCTTTTGTTAGTCACGGTGGAAGTGCGTTGCTTATCAATATGGCCGCCATGGGGATTGTGGTTAGTGTGAGTAAACACAGTTAACATGAAAGCATAAAAACACAAGAGCATTAAAACATTTTTTTTACTTTGTTTTTATGTTTTTATGTTTTAATGTTTTTATTATAAATATGAAAGTTTTATTTTCTGGTGGTGGAACGCTTGGTCCTGTTACACCACTCTTGGCTATAAAAGATGTGATAGACAAAGCACACAAAGGTAGTGAGTTTTTTTGGATTGGTACCAAAACAGGTCCTGAAAAAGATTTTTTAGGTAAAAGTAGTAATTTAAAATTTTTTGCTATCACTTCTGGAAAATTTAGAAGATATTTTTCTTTGTTTAACATTTTAGATATTTTTAAGATTTTTATTGGTTTTTTTCAAGCTTTTGCAATATTATGGAAGACTAATCCAGATCTGTGTATTTCAGCTGGAGGATTTGTATCTGTGCCCGTTCATGTAGCCGCTTGGTTTCTTGGTATTCCAACTTGGATTCATCAGCAGGATATAAAAGTAGGTTTATCAAACAAATTGATGGCTCCTTTTGCTAAGAAAATAACTACTGCTGTCGAAAAAAATGTTGAGTTGTTTTCGGCAAAAAAAACTTTGTGGTTAGGCAATCCTGTTCGAAAAGAAATATTTGAAGGTGACAAAGAAAAAGCTAGAAAATTATTTCATTTAAAAAAAGATTTACCTGTTATTTTTGCTACAGGTGGAGGTACTGGTTCTTTGCGTGTTAATCAGTTGGTAGTAGAAGCGGCTGGACATTTGTCTGGCGTGGCCCAAATTATTCATCTGACAGGCAAAGAAAGATCACAAGAATTAGCACAAAGAGCTGAAAAAATGTTGGAAGATTATCAAGTACACAAATTTTTTACAACAGAAATGAAAGAAGCTTATGCTGTATCTGATATTATTGTTTCTCGTGGTGGATTTGGGACTATTACTGAGATTTCTGCTCTTGGTAAAGTAGCAGTGATTATACCCAAGCCAGGTCATCAAGTATCCAATGTAAAATTTTTGGAAGAAAATAATGCTGCTGTTTTTGTGAATGAAGTTACTTCTGATGGTTTATATTTAGCCAAAGTTTTGCGTTCATTATTAGAAGACAAAGACAAAATAAAGATATTGTCTCAAAATCTCAAAAAGCTTTTGCCACCTGCCACAGAAGATGATATAATTAGTCTTGTGGAAAAGTTGGTTAAATAATTTTGACCATTTTAGTCCAAAATGATAAAATTGAACAAATTAATTAATTTACTAATTTAAGTTAAGAAAATATGAACAAAAAGTTTTCTTTAGTTGCTGCCTTGTCTGTATTGGCTTTGGTTGGCGCCGGTTGTTCTACCGTCAGTGATGACACCATGAAATCCACTAGTGATGATACTGTGGTTTCTAATGGTGACACAATGGAACAGACAGAAACTACAAGTGTAGACGAAAATACAACAGGAGGAGATAACCTGATGCAAGAAGAAACTAAGACTTCCGCTGCCTACAATGTAGGTGATGATGTTATGGTAGATCTTGGTTATGGTTGGTACGAAGGTAAAGTAGAAGACTTTGCTTGTGACGCAGGTTATTATGTTAGATATAGAGGTCTTAGTGCAAGTTGTATCACAGAAGATAAATTGGTAAAACCAGTTGCTCCAAGTGCTGACAGTCTTGTAGTTGGTGCCAAAGTTATTGCCAATATTGACAAAGGTGAAATGTTTGGTGGTAAAGAAATCTTCCCATACTACAGTGGAGAAATTACAGCTGTAAACGCTAGTACTTATACTGTAAAAGACAATAGTAATAAAGAACGTGAAATTACTATCGACAAGATTTATCTAAAATAATTTATTAATTTAATTAAGTAAATAGAAAAACTTATGAATAAAAAGTTTTCTTTGGTAGCTGCTTTGTCAGTGTTAGCTCTAGTAGGTGCTGGTTGTTCTAGTACTACATCTACTGGTGATGTATCTGATACAGGTAGTAAAGTTGCTGAAACAGCAACACAAGGTGGTTTGGATGGTACATGGAAAATCATGACAGCAACAGGTGAGTTTGCTTCTATGAACGAAGGTACAAAGTATATCTTCGCTGGAGATTCACTTACTACCAAACTTGGTATTATTGAAACAAAAGGTACTATTACTTCAAAAACAGATTCAGCTTTAACTGTTCAATTTGAAGGTATGAATAATCCATCAAACTTTACTTATCGTTTTGATGGTACAAAACTTATTCTTGAACCAGCTGGTGGCAAACAAGTATTTACTTTGGAAAAACAATAATTATATTGTAAGATAAGAACCCCTCTTTATAAAAGAGGGGTTTTTTGTAGCCAAAAGTGTTTTTTTGTGTTATAATTTTGGTATCTAACCTATATATTTATGCCTAATATTCATTTGAGAGCAAAAGATACACAAGAAGTAGAGAAAGAAGATGTTTGTGTTTTTGGTCAAACTAATTATCGTAATCAATTGCGTCGTTTTGGTATTAAGACAGATGACAGAAGACGACATATGTATATAATTGGTAAGACTGGTATGGGTAAAACCACTATGATGGAAAATATGGTTTTGAGTGATATCTACAAAGGTCACGGTGTTGGGATTGTTGATCCACATGGAGATTTTGCTGAAAAAATTATCAATTTTATTCCACCTAACCGTATCAATGATGTAGTGTATTTCAATCCTGCTGATGTAGAATTTCCTATTGGTTTCAATATTTTAGAAGTGAATTCTGAGGAACAAAAACATTTGGTAGCATCTGGACTTATGGGTATTTTCAAGAAGATTTGGCCAGATGTTTGGAGTTCTAGAATGGAGTACATTTTGAACAACACTATTTTGGCTTTGCTTGATTATCCTGGATCTACATTACTTGGTATCAATAGACTTTTGTCAGACAAAGATTATCGTAAAAAAGTCGTCAAACAACTGAAAGATCCTGTAGTAAAAGCTTTTTGGCAGACTGAGTTTGCAAGTTATAATGACAGATATGCACAGGAAGCTGTGGCACCTATCCAAAATAAGATTGGTCAATTTATGTCAGCTTCAGTTATTCGTAATATGGTAGCTCAGGTGAAATCTACTATCAATGTCCGTGAAATCATGGATAGTGGTAAGATTTTTATTATGAATTTGTCCAAAGGTAGAATAGGTGAAGATAACAGTCGACTTTTGGGTGGTATGCTTATTACTGAGATACAATTGGCTGCGATGGAAAGAGTAGATATGCCTGAAAAAGATCGAAAAGATTTTTTTCTGTATGTTGACGAATTTCAGAATTTTGCTTCACCTTCTTTTGCCAATATTTTGTCAGAAGCTCGTAAGTATCGTCTGAGTCTTATCATGGCTCATCAGTATGTAGCCCAGTTAGATGAGATGGTTTCAGATGCTGTGTTTGGTAATGTCGGTACTACTGTTACTTTTAGAGTTGGTGCTTCTGATGCTGAAGTTTTGGCCAAAGAGTTTGCACCTACTTTTACAGAAGAAGATATCGTCAATTTAACAAAATATAGAATTTTGTTAAAATTAATGATAGATGGTGTAGCTTCACATCCTTTTTCTTCGATGACTATTCCACCAATAGGTTCGCCAACAGGATCAGCTGAAAAAGTAATTAGAGTTTCTCGTGAAAGATATGGACGTCCTAGAGATGTTATTGCGGACAAGATTTTACGTTGGAGTGGTGTTGATGGCGGCAATGACGAATTGGGGGATGATTTAGATGTGGACACTACTAGAGAAAACAAAAAAGAAGAAAAAATGCAGAAAGACAATGCGCCGTCAAATAAAAATAATAATAAAAAATTTGAGAAAAAATCATCTTTTGTTGACAACAATTCTCCTAAAGAAGAAAAAAAACAAGACAAAGCTCCTTCTACTAATTTGGATCAAAAATTAGAAAACAATCAAGAAGTTAAAAAAGACGAAGTAGTCGTAGAAAAAATTGAAGACAAAAAGGATAAAATAATAGAAAATGTGAAGTTTGAAGTAAAATATGAAACACCAAAGAGGGAATATCCAAAAGAAGATAAAAAAGATCTGGATTTATTACCTGGATTGGAAGACAAAGTTGAGTCTTCTAAAGTAGAAAATCAAGAAGAAAAAACAGAAGTTCAAAAGTTAGAAAAAAATAATTCTCAAAAAGATGTTATTTCTTCAGAAACAAATCAGGTAAATAATGAAAAAAAAACTGAAAACAATCAAGAAGGATCTGATGATAAAAAGAAAAAACGTAAAAGAAAGAGAAAAAAGAAAAATACAAATGGTGTTGATAATCCTCAAAGTGGTGATGTTGTAAAAAAAATAAATGAAGATGATGTTGTCAGATTTGAATAGTAATTCAATAATTAATTTTTAATTTAAAATATATGAAGTATACGCGTGCAGCTTTGTTTGGAGTATTTTTATGGGCCTTTATTTTTGTTATATATTCGATATTGATGTTTGCTCCAGGAATCAAAAATCAAGTATTTTTTCAATATCTTATTTTGTGGGTTTTACTTGTACCTACTGTTTTATTTCTTGCAAAATGGTATTTTCATATGGATGAGCCTACTACAAAAAAAGGTTTTTTGCTTGGTATTATGGCTTTAGTAATTGGACTTATTCTAGACTCTATTATTACAGTTCCTTTCTTTGTGAAGTCTTATAGTGTTTATTTTAGTAATTCTTATTTATATATTGGGTTGCTTGAAGTATTACTTCTTACTACTTACGCTGGTTACGAGTTTGACTCTACTTATACTAAAGATACTGATAAATAGTTTATGAAGAAACTAGATAAAAATGGTTTAGTTTTTTGGTTAATATTATTCTTTTTAGTATCTCTTGTTTTGAAAAACTTTTTGTTTTTCTTGGGGATTATTTTCTTGTTATTTTTTTTCTTAAAAAAAACAGGAAAGACGGAAATGATTACAAATTTTTTCAGTAAAATAAATTTTAAAAAAAATAATTCAGAACCTATTATGGAAACTATCAACCCAAACAAATATAGTCCAAAGCGTATAATCTGGACTTTGTCATTTATTTTTTTATTTTTTATTGTTCTTAGTTTTACTAGTTCTTTTTGGGTAGTCATTGGAGCCGGTGAAACTGGTGTGCAATCTCTATTTGGAAAAGTGATGGATGAAGAGATGTCATCAGGTTTTCATTTGAAAAATCCTTTTGTAAAAATAACTAAGCTAAATATTCGTACTAGTGAATATACTATGAGTATCGCACAAGGAGAGGGCAAACGTTATTCTGCTGATGCA
Source organism: Candidatus Magasanikbacteria bacterium CG_4_10_14_0_2_um_filter_33_14 (assembly GCA_002793035.1). Lineage (GTDB taxonomy): Bacteria > Patescibacteriota > Patescibacteriia > Magasanikbacterales > UBA922 > UBA1557. Next base: position 6,153 of record PFPL01000020.1, on the reverse strand, counting down.
ATTACAGCTCTTACCAAAGAAGGTCTTAGTGTGGACTTGGATATTACAGTTCTCTATCACCTTGTAGAAGAAAAAGCTAGTGACGTCTATAGAGATTTGGGATTGTCTTATGAAGAAACTATTATTCGTCCACAAATTAGAAGTATAATCCGTGAGGTGACAGCTAACTACAATGTTAAAGATGTTTATTCAGACAAACGTCAAGAAGTAGCTTTGGATATCGAGGAAAGATTGAAAGAAAAAATGGACCCAAGAGGAATAACTTTGGAGGAAGTATTGCTTCGTCATGTAGAATTGCCAGCTAACCTTGCTGACAGTATCCAACAAAAACTTCAAGCAGAACAAGAGTCAGAGCGTTATGATTTTGTCTTAGAAAAAGAAAAAAAAGAAGCTGAACGTAAGCGTATTGAAGCAGAAGGTCAACGCGATTCTCAAAAGATTATCAATGAAAGTCTAAGTAATAATTATCTAGAATATTTGTATATCAATAGTTTGAAGGATAGAGCAGGTACTATTTACGTTCCTACTGGTAGTAATGGATTACCTATATTTAAAGGGCTTTAATTCTTGTTATTTTATCAACAAAAACCTCACTTTTTGAGTGGGGTTTTTATATTGACGCTAAGTATGAAAGATGCTATAATATTTTTGGGTAACGAGATTTTAGTATTTATTTATGTTTATAGAAAAAATAGTACGTTCCCAAAAGGTCGGAAAAATTTATTAATAAACCATTTGGAACGTATATACTATGTATAATCAAGGACCAAGACAAATGTTCGACGTTGATCTAAGTTGTGCTAAATGTGGTACTCACATTTCACAATTGCCTTTTCAACCTTCAGGAGACCGTCCAGTTTTCTGTCAAGATTGTAATCGCGCTCATCGTGAAGAACGTGATGGTGGTGCTCGCCCACAAAAGAGAATGTTCGATGTAGATGTAAACTGTGCTGGTTGTAATACACATATCACACAATTGCCATTCGAACCTAAAGCAGGTACTGACATTTTCTGTCGCGAATGTTACCTAAAGAACAAAGATAACTAATCTTTACTTTAGAAAAATAAAAAGAAACCTCATTTTGTGAGGTTTCTTTTATTCCCCCCTCCTAATAGGAGGGGTTAGGGGAGGTCTAATATATAATAAAACGTTTTATCTTGCTAAAGACCCCCTCTAACTCCCCCTACTAGGGGGAGAACACCTATACTTTACAAAAAGCTTTTTTTCCGCTAATATACGCTTATTATGTCTGAAAATATTGATAAAAATAAGAAAATCCTCGTCGCCATGTCTGGTGGTGTTGATTCTTCAGTTGTCGCAGCTCTTCTTACAGAAGCTGGTTTTGATGTGACTGGAGCTTATATGATCAATTATGAAGAAACGCGGATTAACACTGATAATGACGCGGATATAAACGCGGATAATGATTCGCTTGCAGGCCATAGTGCCGACGAAGGAGGTACGAAGGCCTGTTGGGTGCCGGATTATAGGGATGCTTTGAGAGTTGCTGCCAAATTGGGTATACCACTTTTGAAACTGGATTTTCAAAAAGAATACAAAGAAAAAGTGCTTGATTATATGTTGGCTGAATATGAAAAAGGAAATACTCCAAATCCAGATGTGATGTGTAATAAGTTTATTAAGTTTGGTGTATGGCTTGAAAAGATAAAAGAATTAGGTTTTGATTATATCGCCACAGGGCATTATGCGAAAGTAGTCAAAAGTCGAAAGTCAAAAGTCGAAAGTTGTAAACTTATGCAAGCTAAAGATGATAATAAGGATCAGACTTACTTTTTGCATCAGTTAAATCAAGATCAACTCGCTCAAACACTATTTCCTCTTGGTGGATATACTAAGCAAGAGGTGAGAGAGTTAGCAGAGAAGTTTGAACTACCAACAGCAAAAAAGGAAGAAAGTATGGGTATTTGTTTTGTGGGGGAACTTGATATGAAAGCATTTTTGCAGCGTGATTTGAAGAAAAATACTGGAAAAATTGTGACTGAAAGTGGGGAAGTGATAGGAGAGCATGAAGGTCTGGCTTTTTATACTATTGGTCAGCGTCATATTGGAGTTCAAAGTTCTCAGTTCGGAGTTCCTAGTGAAAACAAACCATTTTTTGTAGTTGATAAGCATTTTGATTCTAATGAACTGATTGTTGGTCATGAAGATAGTGATTTATTAAATAAAGATGACATCATCGTTGGAGACGTAAATTGGATAAGTGGATATATCCGCCGTAGCTTTAGCGAAGGTGGACAAACACCAATTTTTCCGTTAAAATGTACAGTGAGATTACGTCATAGACAGCCATTACAAGAAGTGACTGTTGAGAAAAATGGCGAAAAATATAATCTCAAATTTTTAACTAAACAAAGAGCCGCGACACCTGGTCAATTTGCTGTCTTTTATAAAGATGGTGAATGTCTTGGTGGTGGTGTAATCATCTAATTTTATGGAATCTACTTTTACTTTAGGAAGTTTTCTTTGGACATCATTGCCTATCTTAGTAGTAGTTGGTTTATTATTGTTTTTTGGTTTGAAGTATTTAAAATAATTTTATGTTAAACGCACAAGAACTTAGAAAAAAATATTTAGAATTTTTTGCAAGCAAAGGTCATGCTGTGATTTCTTCAGCATCTCTTATTCCAGAAAATGATCCAACAGTTTTGTTTACTACAGCTGGTATGCACCCACTTGTGCCATATTTGCTTGGTGCAAAACATCCAAGTGGAACTAAGCTGACAGATGTTCAAAAATGTGTGAGAACAGGGGACATTGACGAAGTAGGCGACAGAAGCCATCTTACATTTTTTGAGATGCTTGGCAACTGGTCACTTGGAGATTATTTCAAGTTAGAAGCTATTGAATGGAGTTTTGAATTTTTGACATCAAAAGATTATTTGGGAATTGATATAAATAAATTAGCAGTATCAGTTTTTGCTGGCGATGATGATGCTCCTTTTGATAGTGAATCTTTTGAAAAATGGAAGTCATTGGGAATTAGAGAAGAACGTATCGCCAAATTACCAAAGAAAAATAACTGGTGGGGTCCAGCTGGTGTTACTGGCCCTTGTGGTCCTGATACTGAAATGTTTTTTTGGGTGGGCAAAGATGAATTTCCATCAGCCGGAAGTAATCCAGGAAATGATGATGACAATTGGTTGGAAATTTGGAATGATGTTTTCATGCAATATTTCAAACAAGAAGACGGCACTTTCAAACCTCTTGAACAACAAAATGTAGATACTGGTATGGGGCTAGAGCGTACAACTGCTGTTCTAAACAAGTTTTCTGATGCGTTCGAAGTAGATACTCTAAAACCTATTATCAACAAAATAGAAGAACTAAGTGGTAAGAAATATAAAGAATCAGAGAGTATTACCAAATCTATGCGTGTAGTCGCTGATCATATTCGTACTTCTACAATGATTATGACTGATGATAGGGGAGTTGCCCCAAGTAATGTGGATCAAGGTTATATCGTGCGTCGTCTGATTCGTCGTGCTGTTCGTCATGGTCGTAATTTGGGACTTGAAAATAATTTCTGTGTAGAACTTTCCAAAGTTGTAATTGATATATTCAAAGATGTTTATAAGGAAGTAAATCGTAATGCTGAGTTTGCTTTGAGTGAAATGGAAAAAGAAGAAACTAAATTTCGTGTAACTCTGGAACAAGGTATAAAAGAATTTGAAAAATTACTAAAAGGTTTTCAAATGGCTCTCGAAAAAACTGGTCGTGCTATTACTGAAATTTCTGGCAAACAAGCTTTCAAACTTTATGATACTTTTGGTTTCCCAATTGAGATGACAGAAGAATTGGCTAGTGAAAACAATCTGACAATTGATAAAGCTGGTTTTGACGAAGCTTATATCGCTCATCAAGAACTTTCTCGCCAAGGTGCCGAACAAAAATTCAAAGGTGGTCTAGCCGATCATGGTGAAATGAGTGTAAAATATCATACTGCTACTCATTTGCTTCACGCAGTACTAAAAAAAGTCTTGGGTGAACATGTCGAACAGAAGGGAAGTAATATCACAGCTGAGAGAATGCGTTTTGATTTTTCTCATCCAGACAAAATGACTCCTGAACAAATAAAAGAAGCCGAAGATTTGGTAAACTCTGCTATTCAAGCAGATTATCCTGTTAGTTTTTCTGAGATGACTGTCGAAGAAGCTCGTGCCAAAAATGCTATTGGTCTTTTTGGTGACAAATATGGTGAAATGGTAAAAGTCTATACAGTAGGTGATCCAAACGAAATGGCAAATGCAAAACAAGATAGTCCAACCTTTAGTCGTGAGATCTGTGGTGGTCCACATGTCGAGCATACTGGTGTAATGGGACATTTCAAAATTGTGAAAGAAGAATCATCATCTGCTGGAATAAGGAGAATAAAGGCTATTTTGGAGTAAAGTAAAAGTTCTCCCCCTAGTAGGGGGAGTTAGAGGGGGTCTATCTTTGAACAAAACGTTTTATTTTACTACAGACCCCCTCAACCTCCTTTAATAGGTGGGGTATCTTTTTTATATGATAAAAAAAACATTTTCTTACTTTTGGTCCGTACGTCACCAATTCACCAAATATTTCATCGTTGGTATTTCTGGTGTATTTTTGGATTTGGCTACTCTTATTTTTTTCAAAGAGTTTTTTGGGTTCAATGCTACTGTTGCTGTGGTTTGTAATCAGATATTGATGCTCACTTACAATTTTCTTTTAAATAAGTATTGGTCTTTCAAAAATAAAGAAATTCCACAAAAGCAGATTGTACGTTATTTGATTTTGGCAGGCTTCAATTATTTCTTTTCCGTAGGTGTGATGTATTTGTTCAATCATCTTGTAAATTATGATTATCGTCTGGTACGTATTGCGACGATTGCTGTAATGGTGTTGTGGAATTTCTTTTTGTATAAGTATTGGGTGTATAGAGAAGTTAAAAGTTTATAAAGTCGAAAGTTTGTGTAGTGGCTTCTCCCCCTAGTAGGGGGAGTTAGAGGGGGGCATATTTGAGTAAAACGTTTTGTCTTGTTAAAGACCCCACCTAACCTCTCCTAATAGGGGAGGAATTTACTTCATAAAATTTTTTATACAAAAAAACACTCTACAAATATAGAGTGTTTTTATTTTATCACTTTTCGTCCTGCATTTTTATACAAAATGGACTCATCAGTCCCGAACTCATCGGGAGAAGCGATGGGAATGTAGTAAGACATTCCCAGTGAAAGTGTGACCCTACTTACTTAGGGATAAAAACAACGAGAACTACTCCGCACGCTCGAAGAAGGAGATTTCCTTCGCCGCGTCTTGCATTTCATCGTAGTCGAAGTCCCTCTTGTCGCGGTTAGTCAGGAAGCTGAGGTAGTTCTTGGCCTTCTGGAGCAGGCTCTCGATCACCACACGGCGCTCGATGTGCTCCTGGTCGTTGTAGGCCTCGAACCTCACGTAGCTTCTCTCCGCACGGGAGAGGATCTGGCCGGCCACGGACTCCGAGCCCTTGGGCCCGAAGTCCACCTCGACGTGGTAGCCTCCGGAGTAGCGCTGGAGCCGGATCTTGCGATCCGACGTCGGCGTGGTGAGACAGATGTCCCACCGTCCGAACTCCACCTTCGCGACCTGTTCGGTCGTCGCCGACCACAGGATTTTGACGATCCTGGTGGCCAGCTCCGCCTGCAACTCATTGTCTTTGGTGTTGACCCAGGTGACCATCACCTCGGCCAGCTCCTGGCCGTCGATGCCCTCGGTGAGGGAACCAAACGGGGAGAAACAGGCCTTCAGGGTGACGATGACCTTGAAGTAGTTGTCGTTGGAAGTGAGATGTGCGCTGAGCTTCGTAGCCTTCATGGCTGTCCATCCTTTCGCTTTCGCGATACGTCGTGTAGCGGAATTGCCACAGGACAAGGATTATATGGCTATCTGTGGATAGCAACAAAATTCTTGTCCTGTAAGTCGTTTTTATTGAAAAGAACACTGTCAAAATTGAAGATTTTGGCTTTATAAGTAGAGCACAAACTCTATTCAATTGACGAAGTAGTATAGCATAAAAAAGCCTTTTTGTCAAGTCCCCGTTCTCTCTAATGTCAAATGCGACATAGCAAACTCTTTAGAGGTCATCATCTGTAGTGACAGATGTGGTCTTTTGTTATGATAATAATCTAAAA
>PFPL01000030.1 GCA_002793035.1 Candidatus Magasanikbacteria bacterium CG_4_10_14_0_2_um_filter_33_14 | reverse complement strand
TTTGTTATTTACTAATGATATTTTCCATAGCACACCATCCGCAATCATTTTCTTGTGGTATTAGTACTACAGCTTCATCATTTGGTTTGCCTTTGTAAAAAGTTACAGAAGCGGTGAGAACTTTGTATTTTTTACCATCATGATGGACATTCCAAAGCTGTCTTTCTTCATCAAAGCTTAATATGCCAATGATTCTTTTACGAGAGATAGGACCAATTTGTTTGTAGATGAAGCGTCCATTTGGCGCAAATGTCAATTTCATGATGTCTCCTTCTACTAGTTTTGATTTACTGGCATAGTTTGGTGGCACGGAATATTCTTTGCCATTACTTCCAAGCATTTTTTCACCATTGAAGACGCCTTCTAATATTTTGTCATTAGTATCATCATCATTTGATATATTTAAGACGCTATCAACAACAAGAGGTTTTGGTACTATTGGAGGTGTAGGAGGTAGGGGAACATTTGTTTCATTTTTTCCATCAAGTAGTTGTAAGATGTTTTCTATTTTTTTCTTTAAGCTATGCAATTCTTCTTTTATTTGTACAATATTTATTGTTGATTCTTCTTTTGTTGTTTTTACTTTTATTTCTATACTTTCTTTTTTTCCTTCAATTTCTGAAATAGTTGAGGTGTGTGACGTTTTTCTATCAAAGTATGATAGATCTTCTTCTTTGGATTGTTCAGGAAACAATTCATCATCTTGTACAATAGGCATTATGGGTGTCATGCGTTGTATCTTGTTGATAGAATCATCGTCAAAAAGATCGGACATGTGAGATGTCATGATATTGGAAAATTGGTCCATATTTGTTTATTTTATGTTTGTTTAATATTTTTGTCTGTTCTTTATTTTTTTGTAGGTATTTTTGAATGAAAGTGCTTACAAGGCTTACGAAGCTTATAATGCCTACAAATTTTTGTTGTAAGCCTTGTAGGCCTGGTAAGCCTCTTTATAATGTTGCTTCTATCATATCATCTTTACTGTCACTTACTCCTTGATCTAGTTTTGTTCTTTCCATTATCTCGGATTCTACAATGCTTCTCTCACGTCCAAATTTGAGTCTAGAGAGCTGTTTAATAGCTTCTGCCATCTTTAGGTTACCATCTTCTGGAGGATAGACAGACATGTTGAAAGGCTTGGTTGGTTCATTGTTGATAATTATTTTAGTATTGGTTGTAAATTTTTCAACATTCATTAGGTCATAAGGACCAAAGACAGGAGCCATTTCTTTGGCTAGAATATCGGCATCATCTGGTCCAATACGGAAGACACACATACTACCAACATTACCTAAAACAGCATCCTTTATTTCACCTCTACCTTTGTCATCTACCAATTGATTTAGATATTGATGAGCTATGATTAGGTCTAGACGATATTTACGAGCTTCAGATAGAATGGTAGCAATAGAATCAGTGATGAAATTTTGAAACTCATCTATATATAGATAGAAATCTTTACGTTCATCTTCTGGCAAGTCAGCACGACCCATAGCTGCCATTTGTAATTTGGAGACGATGATAAGACCAAGCAACTTGGCATTTACCTCACCTGTTTTACCTTTTGCTAAGTTTACAATCAAGATTTTTTGTTTATCCATGATATCTCGAAAGTTGAAACCAGATTTTTGTTGTCCCATGATATTACGCATCATTTCATTTTCGACAAAGCGACCTACTTTGGAAATTAGGTAGCCAAGCATCTCTGATTTGTGGAAGTCACTAGTTTTGGCCATTTCTTTTTCCCAGAAAGCACGAACTACTGGATCTTTTAATTTTTTCAAATATTGTTTGACATAGTCATCGTCTGTAAACATACGAGGGATGTCAATTATGGTACCTGGATTGTCAAGATCAGCCATAAGGGTCAACATGACGTTACGCATATTGTGTTCAAACATTGGGCCAATCATTTCAGGAGGGAAGAGTTTGTAGAAGATACTAATCATCTCTTGGACTGCAAAATCTTTTTCATCTTCTGATTTGGCTTCTAGCATGTTGAGACCAATAGGATACTCAAAATCAGAAGGATTGAAGACTATGACATCATCGGCTCTTTCTTTTGGAATATGTGACAAAACGTATTCAGCAAAGTCACCATGAGGATCTACTACTGCGACGCCTTTACCTTCTTTGATATCTTGTATGGCCATTCCACCAAGTAAAACAGATTTACCACCACCAGATTTGCCAACGATATAGAGATGTCTACGTCTATCAGCATCTTTTAGACGTACTTGAAAGTCACTTCCACGATAGGGGATATGACCCATGAGAATACCGTCTTTTGATAAGTTTGGTGGAGGGGGTGCTTTTCTAGCGCCAAGCCATTTTATATTTGGTGTTTCTGTTGAATGGAGAGGTAAGTGCCAGAGACTAGCAAGTTCTTCGGTATTGAATAATATTTGTTTTTTTTCATTGAAAGCACGATGTATGAAATCACTGATAAGAGATTTTTGGTTACGAGGTATTTGAGCTTTGAAAGAGTTGCCATAACGATAAAGATTGTATTGACCAAAAGCTCCTATAATATTGTCTAAATTCATTTTGGCTAGATCTTGATTATCTGAACTACTGATGATTCTGACAGTCACATCCATACCACCTTTGGAAAGTTTTTCTTCTATACCTTTCATCATTTCTTCTTCCATGCTAGAAAGTTGGTATTTGTCATCTGGTAATTTGTCTTTTTGTGTAGATATTTGTTCACTGACACCTTTACCTAAAAATTTGAAAATATTTTTCAGGTGGTTTTGATTCGTAACATCTTCAAACTTTTTACCTTTTTTTACTTCTCTTACTAGATGTATACCATTTTTTCGCCATTTTTTTGGTGCTGAACGAACTACAAATTGGATACTAGCAGAACTGTTTTGTTCGTGAATTCTAGCTAATACATTCAAAACGGCAGACATTGGGTCTGAGTCTATTTTTTTGTAAGTTTTGAAAGGGAAAGAAAGATGGTTTTCTGCTTTTAGATAACCTCCAAGGATAGAACTTTTTTCTGAAAAAATATTATAATCAGTGATCTCTTCAATATGAGCATAAGGGTATTGAGCATTTATCTGTTGTTCCAAAAAGCCTTTTTGTCTTATAGGAACTGAGACATAAAAATTTATTAAGCTATTGTGTACTACAATTTCAAAAGAAAAGTTGTCATTACGTCCTTTGAACCAACGTATGATACCTTTTTGAGCTTTTTGGCTAGCAATGGTGGCAAAAATAGTTTCTGTAAGGCCAATTTCTTCTTTTATTTGTTCTAATCTGTCTTCTTGTTGATTATTTTGGGCACCTTCACTCTTTTTTTCTTTTGGTACCATGATGTGGAGTAGGGTATTGTCAAAAGTATGTTGTACTTTGTAAATAGATCTAAGTATTGAACGAACAATAAATATAGAACCAACAACAAGTAATATGATACTTCCTATGATTATAATATTTAAAATATTATTGTTAAAAGTAGAAGAAGTATTTATGTTGTTATTGACAGTGATGAATTGTAAAACAAAAAAAGGCATAATAAATTTGTTATTTATTGTTGTCAGTAGTTTTTTTGAGGCTTAATATCTTGTCAGCTTTTATTTTTGCTTCTTGTTCTAAGAAAAATTTGTTGACACCTGGTAAAATTTTTAGCCATTCTAGAAGAAGTTTGAAAATTTCTTTTATTTTGACTTTGGTTTTTTTGAGAAGTTGGCGTATTTTCCAAGCTGTTTGTTCTCCTTTGATTTTGAATTCTTGTTTTTGTAAGGGAGTTAATGCTTTGAAGGCATCTTCTAATCCTGCTTCCATTACTTTTTCAATACGCAGAGTCATTTCATCTTTTACTATTGGGATTACATTGGTTTTTTTCTTATTTTGTTTTAGTTTCTTTTTTAGAGTCTGGATTCTATTGTCTAAGTTTTGTTCTATTTCAACAGAGTTTTCTTTTTGACCTTCAGTTTCTTGACTATTTTTTTCTACTGTATTTTCCTTTTGTTCAGTACTATCTGGATTAAAACCAACATAGTCAGGTTGTATTTCCTGACTTTGATTATTGTTTTGAGTTTCTGAGCTATTTAGAAAGTTTGGTTCAAAATTTTTTTCTTCTGGAGTTTTATCTAAGTTTTTTGGAACCATAAAAATAATATGTAAATTTTATGTAGATATTATAACACAAAAGTGTATAAAAGTGGAACATCAAATTCTATTGAAGTGTGGGTGTATTTGTGTGTAACTTTATTATTGACATTAAGAGTGAATTTTGTTAATATGATTGACGCCATTCACTTCGGATCGGAGGCTCCTCTAGAAGGAACAGCTATCTTCGAGGTAGACGTTCTAGAGCTGGCCCGTTAAAAGGCATGAATCCGGTGACGTGGACTCCCACACGAGAGTCAAATGCGACTTGCTAACCACAGGGTATTTGTACAGGGAGTAGACACAACAGTCGTGTCTTTAAGCTCGTTGTCCGGTTGCCAAGCCGGCGCCAGCGGGACTGATGGCCTGTAAATGTATCATGAAAGTGGTGCAACAGGATAATAAAAAAGGAGAGGTCACTGACTTGTGGTGCGTTCACTAGTCATACCTCTCCGCACTCTTCTTTTTTTAGATTCGTTTTCAAGCGAATTTTTTTATTTACTTATTTGTTGTCCTTCGGAAGTATCTTCTACATTGTAACCTAAGGCTTTTATTTCATCGCGAAGTCTGTCACTTTCGGACCAGTTTTTTTCTTCTCTAGCTTTTTTACGTTCGTCTAGAAGTTTTTGTACATCATCTGGGATTTCAATATTTTCTTTTTTTATTTTATCTAATTCTAATCCTAAAATTTTGTCAAATTGTAAAATAGTTTCATAATCAATTTCATCATTTTTGAGAGCATCAAAAATTGATGCTAAAGCACCTGGCATATCTAAGTCATCATTAATTTTTTCAAGAAAACTTGTTTTTATCACCAATACGTCTGGACTGGTGTTTTCATGTTTCAATGTTTTAATATTTTTATTTTTTAAAGCTAAAACTTTATTTCTAAGATTATTCAAACCAGTCTGAGCAGCTTCTAGTGCTTTCCAAGAAAAATTGAGTTGTTTACGATAATGAGTTTGAAGTAAGAAAAAGCGATAGGCGAGGGGATCAATATTCTTTGCTATAAGAGTATCGAGTATAACAAAATTATCTCCAGATTTACTCATCTTTTCATCATTTTTCATTACAATGAATTCTCCATGCATCCAATAGTTCACCCAAGGATGTTCACCAAAAGCAGCTTCAGACTGGGCTATTTCGTTTGTGTGGTGAACTGGAATATGATCTATACCTCCGCAGTGAATATCGAAATGATGGCCTAGGTATTTGCTACTCATGGCACTACATTCTATATGCCAACCAGGAAAACCTTTGCGACCAAAAGCTTCCCACTCCATTTGTCTTTTTTCTTCAGGTTTGGAAAACTTCCACAAAGCGAAGTCGTGAGGATTTTTCTTTTCACCCATGTCTACTCTTGAACCAGCTTCTAATTCTTGATTTTGTAAATTTGCCATTTCACCGTAAGAAGGGAATTTAGTGGTATCAAAATAAATACCGTCACTTGTTGCATAAGTAAAACCTTTGTCGGTAAGAGTTTGAACAAAAGCTATTTGTTCTGGAATATTGTCCGTGGCTTTGCACCAAGTAGTGGGGGATTCAATGTTTAATTCTTTTAGATTTTTTTGGAAAGCTTGTGTATAGAATTCTGCAATTTCCCAAGCAGTCTTGCCTTCACGCTGGGATCCTTTTTCCATCTTGTCTTCGCCGTTGTCTCCGTCATCTGTGAGATGTCCAACGTCGGTAATATTCATGACATGGTTTATTTCGTAACCATTGTATTCTAAAACTCTTTTCAAAATATCTTCAAAAATATAGGTACGAAGGTTTCCTATATGAGCATAGTGATAAACTGTGGGGCCACAAGTATATAAGCCAACTTCTTTGTCTGAGATAGGTTTGAATTCGTCAATCTTTTTAGTGAGTGTATTATAAATTTTTAACATAAATTATAAAGGCTTATCCGCTCAAGGAGGACCCGATAGACGGGAAAGGCTTGAAAGGTAATATTTATCTGATAATTATAGATTAGAAAATGACTTTTGTAAAATAAAAAATTCTCTTTATTAGAGAATTTATCAAATTTGTGTTAGAAGGGGCACCTGGGTGAGCTCAACTGTTTGTGAAAACAGGAGCTCAGCCCAGGTGGTGCTGAAATGTGAGGTGACGGTATTTCATGATGACATACCGTCTTGAGAATGCGTGCCCCAAGCCGTGGGAGATCCTCAATATAAATAAACCATTTTTTAGCTAGATTGTCAAGTTTTTGTGTGGATACTTGATAAAAAGAGTATTATATAAATATTTTATTTGTACGGAAAGTTTTTTTTTGAGGTTTTTGATTTTATTTGATTTTATTTGATTTTTGAACTATAATTATACTTAATAATATAATATATCTTTTATGAAAATTATACTTCGTTGGTTACTAAATGCTGGGGCACTGTTACTCATTGCCAATTATCTACCTACAATGTCTTTGGGTGGTTGGTATTCTGCACTTATCACCGTTTTAGTTTTGGGATTGGTCAACGCTCTTATTAGACCTATTATCTTCATTCTTTCTTTACCAATAAATATTTTGACATTAGGACTGTTTACTTTTGTTATCAATGCTGTTCTTTTCTGGTTTGTCTCGACTATTGTAAAAGGTTTTACTGTGGGAAGTTTTGGTGCTGCATTTTTTGCTTCAATACTTTTTTCAATTTTGAGTTTTGCAATCAATATTCTGTTGAAAAAAGAATAAATTTTATTAATAATACTGAACTTGGTTCAGTATTTTTTTAGATAAAAATTTTAATTATGAAAAGTAATATAAAAATAGTTTCTGTAGGAGGTTCAATAATCATTCCCAAAACTGGTTTTGATACAGAATTCTTAAAAAAATTTCGCCAGATGATAATTGACGAAGTGAAAAAAGGACAGAAGTTTATTTTGATAATTGGCGGTGGAAGTACGGCTCGCAATTATCAAGATGCACTTAAAGGAACTATAAAAATAAGTGAAACAGATTTGGACTGGATGGGAATTGAGGCGACTATTATCAATGCTAATTTTGTTAGACTCATGTTTGGAGAATTAGCTTACAAAGATGTAATTACTAATCCAACCAAAAAAATAAAAACTAATAAATCTATTATTGTGGCTGCTGGTTATAAACCGGGTTGTAGTACTGACTATGATGCCGTTCTTTTTGCTAAGACTTATGGTGCTATAGAAGTCTTGAATTTGTCTAATATTGAATACGTTTATGACAAAGATCCTAAAGAATTCTCTGATGCTAAGAAAATTGAAAATATTGATTGGAAAACATTTCGCAAAGAAATAGTGGGGGATATTTGGCAACCAGGTAAGAGTGCACCTTTTGATCCTGTAGCAAGTAAAGCTGCTGAAAAGTTGAAGCTAAAAGTAAGTATTTTGCAAGGTACCAATTTGTTAGAAGTGAAGAAAGCTTTGGGTGGAAAGAAGTTTAGGGGAACTGTTATCGAATAATAGTGCTAATGTTAGACGAATAACATGAATTAAAAAGTAGCTTATAGCCATAAGCTATTTTTGTTGGGTTTGACTAATGTCATTTGTAGTCCAATTATAAACTTGATTTTTCTCTCCAAATAGCATAAGATTAGATTGTTAAGAGACTTCTTGTTGTTATTTGAGACTTGTAGAATCAATTTTGAGTAACTTTATTTAAAAATAGCTAACTTAGGAAAGATCCCTATCCGTCCTTCGGCGGATCGGGATGAATTGTCCCTATGTCTGACATAAACCTAATAAAAGAAAAACTCGACGTGGTGGACCTTATTGGTGAATATGTCCAGCTGAAACCGGCTGGCGTCAATCACAAAGGACTTTGTCCTTTTCACCATGAGAAAAGTCCATCATTTATGGTCAACCGCGAAAGACAAAATTGGCATTGTTTTGGTTGTGCCAAAGGTGGTGATATTTTTACTTTTGTGCAAGAAATAGAAGGAATGGAATTCAGAGAAGCTCTCAAATATTTGGCTGACAAAGCGGGTGTTCAATTGACTAATACTTTCCAAAATCAAGCAGAAACTAGTCTCAAAAATAGACTAAAAGAAATCAATAAAGATGCTTCTCATTTTTTTTATAATTTTTTACTAAAAATGCCAGCATCAAAAGATGCTCGTGAATATTTACAAAATAGGGGACTCACTCAGGAAACAATAGATAATTGGCAAATTGGTTTCGTACCAGAACAGTGGGATCTGCTAACACAATATTTATTCAAAAAAGGTCATGCTATCGACGATTTGGTAATTTCTGGTTTGACAATAAAACGTGATAACGCCAACGTACAAACATACCAAGGTTTTTATGATAGATTTCGTGGTAGAATAATGTTCCCAATTTGGGATGTACATGATTCTGTAGTTGGGTTTACAGGTAGAGTTCTGGTAGAGACTGAGAAGAGTGGGGGAAAGTATGTAAATACTCCTCAGACTCCACTTTTTGATAAATCTCGTATTGTGTTTGCACTCAACAAAGCTAAGAAGGAAATAAAAGTAAAAGATTTGGCAGTATTAGTCGAAGGACAGATGGATGTGATTGCTTGTCACCAAGCTGGTATGACCAATGTAGTAGCTACAAGTGGAACAGCTTTGACAAGTGAACAAATAAAACTTTTGAAACGTTATAGTAATAATATTGCTTTAGCTTTTGATGCTGATGAAGCAGGTGTAAAAGCTGGGAAAAGAGGATCTACTTTAGCATCATTACAAACAGTTGTGGAATCATCTTCTGATTTGCCAGGTAGCCTTTTAAAAAGCAATGAAATTATGGTTATACAGGGAATGAATGTAAAAATAATTCAGATTCCTGAAGGATCAGGTAAAGATCCCGATGAATGTATTAAAAAAGATAAAGATGTATGGTTTAAAGCTGTGGAAAATGCTCAAGATATAATGAAATGGTATTTTGAAAAAACATTTAAAAATAAAGATATTGATAATCCAAAAGAAAAACAGATAATAGGAAATATACTCTTAAAAGAAATAGGAAATATACCTTATGCTATAGAAAGAGATTTTTGGCTTCAAGAATTGTCAAATCGTTTAAAAGTCAATGTTTCTACTTTACGTGAAGATTTAAATAGAATAAAAAATGAAGAAAAGAAAACTCCAGAACTTAGAGAAAAAGAAAAATCAAAAAAACCAGAAGTATCCTTACCTCCGACTCGTTTGGAAAGTCTAATTGAGAGGTTTTTGGCTTTGTATTTGCGTTTTCCTGAAAAAGTAAAGAACATTTCAAATTTGTTTTCTATTGATTTGTCGCTATCCACAGGCAAATATTCAGCTCTTTACGAAAAGTTAAAAGCAGTGTATAATGGTGACAATAATGACATCTCACATGTCAGAGAGTATTTCAATACAGAAAATCAAGAAAATATAGTGGACGTTCTTCTTATGCAAGGTGAGAAGGATTTTTTGGACTTTGGAGACAAAGAGGCTATAAAAGATTTGCAAGACTTGTCAAAAATCATTCGACAAGAGTGGTTGAAGATAGAAAGAACCAGATTGCAAAATGAGATTTCATTGGCTGAGAGTAGTGGAGACAATAGCAAGGTGGATGAGTTGATGTCACAATTTCAAAAATTAATTTAATTTTTAAATATTTTATGAAAGAAAAAAACAAAAAAGAAGTTAAAGATTGGTATATATCAGCAACTCATTATTTAACTTCAGGTTTTATTATACCTTTTTTCGTTGGTTTACTTGCTTTTGTGATAATTTTTTATACTGCTGGAGAAGAAAATTTTCCAAAATTTGTTTTGCCTTTAAGTTTCTTGTGGCTTGTTAGTCTATGGTTCGGTGTTATCTATTCAAGCAAATATTTGGAAAAGACTTATATTATAAAAAATTCTGACAAAATAATTAATTTATCTACTTTGTATTTTTTAATTATTGGTATTTTGTATAGAATGTATAATTTTTCTTTGGAAGTAGATTATTTTATTGATTTCTTATTCTTTTTTGTTGCTGTTTTAGTATTTTATTTTGCAAGTAAAAAATATTTAAAGAATAATGCTACTAATTAAAAATAATTTTGTATTTGTATATTTATAAATAATTCATCTCTATTTAAGAGAACTAATTTCCTGTAACATGCCTCGTGGCACAAAAAGCACAACTAAATCAGCAAAAGCCAAAGTAAGTACAAAGGCTCGCGCAACCACTAAAAAAGTTGTCCGAAAGACAGCTCCAAAAAAAGCTAAAAAAACCACAGCTCCAAAAGCTAAAGTTTCTAAAGCAAAAATTACTACCCGAAAAACTACAACTAAGCGGGTTACAAAAAAAACAGCTCCAAAGGTAGCTAAAAAATCTACAGTCAAAAAGACTATTATCAAAAAATCTTCTAAAAAACAAAAGAAGAATAGTTTGAAATTTGATAAATCGAAATTTGATAAGAATTTTGAAGTTCCAACAGGGGAGCAAATCAGTAGAATAGTCAAGAAGGGAAGAGAAAGAGGTTTCCTCACAGAACATGAAATATTGATGACTTTCAATAGACTCGAGCAATATCTCGATGTCTATGATGACTTTTTGGACTTGATAGATAAAAATAGTGTCTCTGTTGTCGAAGTACAACAAGGTGGCTTTTTGGGTAAAAGTTATAATGAACATCGAGATGGTGTGATGACAGGTCTTCAAGGTGATCAGCCGGACGTAGCTTCTGGATTGTCTTTTGATCTTGGTAATATTTCTCAAGATTCTATCCAAATGTATTTGCGTGAGATTGGTAAAGTGCCATTGCTTACAGCAGATGAAGAAGTTTCGATTGCTAAGCGTCGTGAAAGAGGGGACAAAAATGCTGAACGCAAAATGATCGAAGCCAACTTGCGTCTCGTAGTTTCTATTGCTAAGAAATTTGTGGGCAAATCACTTTCTATGCTTGATTTGATTCAAGAAGGAAATATTGGTTTGTTTCGCGCAGTGAAAAAATTTGATTATCGCAAAGGCTATAAATTTTCTACTTACGCGACTTGGTGGATAAGACAAGCTATCACTCGTGCTCTAGCTGATCACTCTCGTACAATTAGAATTCCTGTGCACATGGTCGAGACTATCAACAGATTGCAACAAATTTCTCGTCACTTGCTCCAAGATCTTGGTCGTGATCCAACTCCAGAAGAAATAGCTGCCGAGATGGGTGAGGAAGTAGACAAAGTAAAACATATTATCAAGATTTCTCAAGATACTGTTTCACTGGAGACTTCAGTCGGAGACGATGATGATGATGATACTTCACTATCGGACTTTATCAAAGATGTGAAATCTATCAGTCCTTCTCAAGCAGCTGGTGTAGAACTATTAAAAGATTATATCAAAGTAGCTATCCAAGATTTGTCTCCTCGTGAGAAGAAAATCCTGGAAATGCGTTTTGGTCTAGACGATGGTGTCACACATACTTTGGAAGAAGTCGGTAAAGAATTTGGTGTGACTCGTGAACGTATTCGTCAGATTGAATCAAAAGCACTTGATAAAATAAAGGATTTCGATGTGATTAAGAAGTTGCGTGATTATTAGGTTCATGAAAGCATTAAAACATAAAAATATTAAAACAACCGTGGGGGACGGTTGTTTTTTTGTATTTTAAATTTTTTATTTATATTGTTTGTTTTTTCTTAACACCTATGAAAGTTATCCATAATACCCAGATCATTTCTCCAACTGTTAAGAATTCTATATAAGATGGGACTGAACCAGTCAGAAAATAAAAGATTGTATTTCCTAAGTATCCTAGAGAACCTATATATAATAGATAACCAATGAATTTTGGGAACATTTTTGATTTGATGATAAGAGTTCCCATTGGAATTAGCCATAGACCCCAAAAGACTGCTGCAAGATGTGAAGCTTCTGGCATTATTACCGCCATCATGGAGAAGGGAACACCCAATATACCAAACAATGCTAGTAGAAATGCTTGTTTTTTGTCTACATCTTCAAATAGTTTATAAAGTAACAAAGCAACTATTATTTGAAATATTTGTACCACTATCTGACCCAATTGACCAAATTTGAATAATATTGTTTCATTGGCAAAAGTAGGGGCGTATAAAAGAGAAAATATACTTATGACAGTCCAGATTGGATAAATAATTCTTAATTTATTTATAGTTTTCATAAAAGTATTAAAAAATGATACCATAATAGTATCATATAAGAATTTTCATAGCAAGAAATAGATTTTTATTTTTTAAACAATTTTATTTCCCAAATATAAACAAACAGAAAACCAATTGTATATGCTAACAAATCATAAACATCAAAGGTACTTCCTAAAATAATCTGAGCTATTATATTTTTTTGTAGTCCTAATAATTCAATAAAATGAAAATATTGTAGGAATTCTATAATGTATGCAAATAACAAAACAGATAAAGAGAGTTTTATTGGTTTGATATTAAAAAATATTTTTATTACACTATAAATAAATATAATGACAATAATATCTCCCAAAAATCCTCTGATGAAAGGATTGTTGCCAAATGATAAAACTCCCAGTAATAAAGATATTATGCTTGAAATTATGTAGTTAGTTTTTTTCGACATTCTTGTTTGGTTTATAATTTCTAATATCCCAAAATATATTTAGTAAGCCATATTATGCCTCCGACAATCAATATTATGAAGAAAACTTTTATTCTTCTAGAATTATCATTTGCCTGTATTGGGTTGTAGTTTGGAGGATATTTAGACTCATTTTTATTTGGTTTTTCCATAAAAGATATTTTAGATAAATTTATATCTCAATCATAACAAAAAAACAATCCCTTCACAAGAGATTGTTTTAAAATTCAAAATTTCTAAATTCTAAAATTTTATTCTAATCTTTCTCCAACTTTCCCCCAATTAACATGATCCCAAAACTTGGCAATGAAATCTGGACGAGCATTTCGGAAATCAATGTAGTAAGCATGTTCCCAAACATCAATAGTTAGTAGGGGAGTCTTGCCTTCGGTCACTGGAGTACCAGCATTACTCATTTGTAAGATTTCTAGGTTGCCAGAAGCATCAGTCACCAGCCAAGCCCAGCCTGAGCCAAATAGCTTGGTAGCTTTGTCTGTGAATTCTGTTTGGAAAGCTTCGACAGAACCAAATTTGGCTGTAAGTTTTTCAGCAAGGTCAGCCGGTACTTCTTGTTTTTCTGGACTAAGTGTTTCCCAGAAAAAACTGTGATTGAAATGTTGAGCAGCGTTATTAAATATTGCTAGATTATTTTCAGCGTGAGAAGTCTTGATTACTTCTTCTAGTTCTTTGTTTGCATAGTCTGTGCCTTCTATTGCAGTGTTGAGTTTGCTGACATATCCAGCATGATGTTTACCATGATGAAAGTCAAAAGTCTCTGCACTACAAAAATCTGGCATAGAATCTTTGGCAAAAGGGAGATTTGGTAGTTCGAACATAGATCAGTTCATTTCGAACGAAGTGAGAAATCTTTCTTATCTCAGACGTTCTTGAATAAATAGTTTTTGATATAAACAAATTTTTTCTTAGGAAACCTGCCTGCCGGCAGGCAGGGATTCTTTAACTCTCCCGACTTACTTCGTGTCGGGATCGGAATGAAGTTAATTTAGATCTTACCTACTAAATCAAGTCCTGGTTTCAAAGTGTCTTTTCCTGGTTTCCATTTGGCAGGACATACTTTGTCACCATGTTCAGCTACGAATTGAGCTGCTTGAAGTTTTCTTACCAATTCTTCTGAGTTTCTACCAATACTGTTGTCATTGATTTCATAAGACTTGATGACGCCGTCTGGATTGACGATAAATGTCGCACGTAAGTCCAAACCTTCTTCTTCGATATAAATTCCAAGAGTTTTTGAAAACTTAGCAGTTGGGTCAGCTAGCATTGGGAAGTTTACCTTCTTGATAGCTTCTGAGTGATCATGCCAAGCTTTGTGTACAAATACTGTGTCTGTACTTACACTTAAAATCTCGGTATTTAGAGATTTGAATGTTTCGTAAGTCTCAGCCATATCTTCTAGCTCTGTCGGACAGACAAAAGTGAAATCTGCCGGGTAGAAGAATAGAATAGACCATTTGCCATTCATTTTACTTGGGTTAATTTTGACGATGTCATTGTTGCTAAAAGCTTCCAATTCCATGTCAGGTACTGTTTGTCCAATGAAACTTGGACGATATGTATTTTCTTCCATATTTGGATAAATTAAAAATAATTGATACTGCTATGGTACTATATGTAAGTTGACTAGTCAACTTGTGGAAAACTAGTAGTATTTCCACAATTGTACATTTATTTATGACGTGCTATACTATGTAAAGTACGCAGAAAATTTTATAATTGTGTTATTTTTATTATGACATTTTATATAAATTATCTGAGGCTAAATATATTGCTATTTGCGTACTAAAGTAAAATCTTTGAAAGATATTTCACTTATTTTGCGTAGTATGTTAAAATAGACTTTCATTTATTTATTATTCATTTATTTAACTTCTAATACAAAATATGGAAGAACAAAATACAAACAAAAGTATTTTCGAAGTGATGAATCCTCAACAAACATTCTTATTTGGTTTGGTTGGTGGTGTCATGCTTCTTTGTACTGTCGGATTTTTTATTTTACTTGGCATCTTTTTGAAAGGTGGCAATGGAGCTGGTATCGCTTATAACAATGGTAACAATAATTTGGCTGTCAACACAGCTGGTGCAGATACTGCTGTGGCTCAAGGCAATGGTGCTCCTGCAAATATTGTAGTCAAAGACGTAGATTTGAAAAATGATCATATCAGAGGAAATAAAAATGCAGAAATTACTATTATAGAATTTTCAGATACAGAGTGTCCTTTTTGTAAAAGATTTCATGAAACAATGTTACAAGTCATGGACAAATATAGTGACGACGTAAGATGGATATATCGTAATATGCCTCTTGATGGGTTACACCAAAAAGCTCGTAATGAAGCTCTTGCTCTAGAATGTGCAGGTGCTCAAGGAAAATTTTGGGAATTCACAGATATGGTATATGACAAAACTACTTCAAACGATGGTTTAGACCAAAGTTTGTTGCCAGTTTTTGCTAAAAATCTAGGATTGAATGTAAGTAAATTCAATACTTGTCTTGAAACAAAACAATTTGCTAGTGTAATACAAGCTCATGAAGCTGATGGTCAGGCTGCTGGTGGACAAGGTACTCCTTACTCAATTTTGATTGCTCCAGATGGAACTAAGACTCCTATCAACGGTGCTTATCCTTTTGCTCAAGTAGAACAAATGATTCAACAATACTTGAATTAAGCAATGTAAGCAGAGTAGGCAGAATAGGCAGATTAAGTAAATTTTAAAAAACGTTCTCGGAAGTGAGAACGTTTTTTTGTTTTTTAAGTAACTTTATTTTTCGAAAGGGTTTAATCCTTGTTCGAGTAAATTTTCAATTGTTTTGAAAAGGGGAGTAGGTAGATTATTCCAATCATACCAATCCCAACCAAGACATTTGTGAGGTTCTTTTATTTCAGGTTCACCAGAAACATAATCGGCTAAGACAAAAATAGTATTGTAGTGTTTACCTTCTTTTTCAAAGATATCATTTGTCGTTGTAAAAAAACGGATGTTATTAATTTCAATACCGGCTTCTTCTATTGTTTCTCTTTTAGCACATTCTTCCCAGCTTTCTCCAAATTCCAAATGTCCTCCAGGAAAAGCATATGTATTTTCTCCATGAGCACCTATTCTTTTTCCGACCAGAACTTTATTATCTCTCATTATAATTACACCAATTCCAACTTTTGGTCTTTCTGTTTTTTCTTTGATAAATTTAAAACGTGGCATTTTTTTTCCTTCCCATTCTACTTCCTCCAAAAAATTAGCGACAGGTCTGGTCCAATAATCGCACATATTTTGTTCATATAGTGGTTTATAAAGTACTAGATCTTCTAGAGTAGATTCATATTTGGCTATTCCTAGAACTTCATATTCTTTGCCTTTGTAATGTTTATATATGCCAGGTTTTATAGACATAAATGTATTTTTTAGATATGATTAGTAATGCCTTATAAGCATTATAGTTTATAAAGTCTATAATGTCTATAAAGTCAAAAGTCCAGACTTTTTGACTTTAAGGACTTTATGAACTTTTGACTGTTTTTGAAAGAAAAAAGGCATAATAGACGTAATAGTAGTAAACCAAATGAGTCTTATGATGCTCTCAGATGAGTCAATAAATGAAAAAACCGATAACGAACTAGTATCTTTGAGTCTAGATAATCAAGAATATTTTTCTTATCTTGTCCAAAGATACGAGAGAAGGTTGATTTCTTATATTATTCGTATATCCGGTGTAAAATTAGAGGACGCTGAAGATGTGTTGCAAGACGCATTTGTTAGTATGTTCCTAAAACTCAATAGTTTTGATACTAGATTGAAATTTTCTTCCTGGGCTTATCGTATAGTACATAACCAGACTATTAGTGAATTTAGAAAAAAGAAGGTGAGACCTGTGCAATATTTTGAGGAAAATGATTTGGTTAGACTAGTAGATAGTATTGCAACTGACGATAGTTTCGATAAAAAATTGTTGAAAGATGAAATAAAAGTTATACTTTCACAAATGGACAAAAAGTATAGGGAAGTATTGGTCTTGAAATTTTTGGAAGAAAAAGATTATAATGAGATATCAGATATTTTGAAAAAGCCAGTCGGAACTGTGGGAACTCTGGTCAATAGAGCTAAGAAAAAGTTTCGAGATATTCATGAGAAAATAGAAAAAGATGCAGAGAAGAAAAAGCAGTAAGATTTGTATGTTAAAGATTCGTTAAATAAAAAAGTAATTTTTAAGAAAGATCCTCACGCCGTGCTTTCGCCGGCTCAGGATGACAGTACACTATGACAGAAATAAGCGACAAAATATTACAGACCATAAAAGAGAAGCATATTATTCCTACTTCTAGATTTAAGGTTGCCTTAAAAAATTATTTTTGGGCTGTGTTGGCTTTTTTCATGGTAGTCTTTGGTTCTCTTGCTTTTTCGGTACTTATTTTTTATCTAAAGAACGAGGATTGGGAATTGTATAGTAGAGCTGGTTTCTCAAAATTAAACTTTACATTACTTGCGATACCTTACTTTTGGGTTTTGCTTTCTCTTTTATTTATATTCTTGGCTTATTACAATTTTCGTCACATGAAGTTTGCTTATCGTCGCAGATTTTCAGTGATTATCTTGGCTTATTTTTCTATATCATTGTTTTTGGGTAGTGCTGCTTATTTCTTTGGGGCTGGTAGTCAGATAGAGGGTTTGTTTTTCAACAATAATATAGTTTTTTATGGTAATTTGGTACAAAAGAGACAAGAAATGTGGAATAGGCCTGAACAAGGGTTTGTTGCTGGTCAGATAATTTTCGTAGATTTGAATAATAACGAATTGCAACTTCTTGATCCTGTAGAAAAAGTTTGGTTTGTAGATATTTCTCATACCCGTATTCCTCCTTTTGTAAACTTAAATTTTTCTCAACGTATTCGTGTAATTGGTAAAATTATTTCAGAAGATAAAATAGAGGCTGAAATGATAAAACCATTTTTTGCAGAGCCTTTAGAGCATTGTGATATGTCAGACGATGGTGATGATGACTGTGTTCTCATACACAGACCACAAATGAAAGAAAACATTCCACAGTTGCGTATTATTAATTGATAGGAGATATCACCTACACAATTTATAATCATCAACGAAACTAAATAAGTTGATGTCAAAAGAGAAGTTACAAACTAGTATTTACACTAGTTTGTAAAAATCTTCTCGTCCTTATTTGTTAGGACTAAATCAAATATAGTATATGAAAAAGAAAACATTAACTATCGCTGGTATTTCAGCTTTGGGTCTGGCTCTGATAGGCTCGGCTGCTGCCAATGCCTATGCAGGCCCTTCTGGTCAAAACACAAGCATGACTGGAAGAAATTTTAACCAAGATAGACATACCGAAATGCAACAGCTTCTTGATACTAAGGATTTTCAGACTTGGAAAGATCTGATGTCTAAGAATCCTGGAAGTGCTAAACTTTTGGAAGTAATTAACGAAAGTAATTTTTCCAAGTTTATCGAAATGCAAAAATTGTTCATGTCTGGTGATAAAACAGGAGCCGAGGCTATCAGAGTCGAACTAGGTCTTCCTCAAGTAGGTCCACAAAATGGCGTTATGGGTAGAGGTCATTTTAACAAAGGACAAAATGAAGCTGTAAGAACAGCGATTGAAAACAAAGATTTTAGCGCTTGGAAAGATGCTGTAGTTAAAACCCCAATGGGCGACGAGATGCTTACAAAAATAAATGAAGCTAACTTTTCAAAATTATTAGAAATGCACAATCTTATGCAATCAGGGGATAGAGATGGTGCTGAAGCTATACGTGAAGAACTTGGTCTAGAACGACCAGAAATGGGACAACGTCAAGGTAAAATGATGAGAGGTAATAGAAACAATACATCAACACAAACACAAAATTAACAAGTAAGTTTAGCCTGACTGCTCTTACTTGTTACAAAATTAAAAGAAAACCTTTTTATTCATTCTTTCTGACACTAAACGTTGGGACTTGGTAAAAATATTTAAGTATTATAATTTAAAATTACGTATCTTGTCCCGACAAGTCAGAATTCATTGGTATAAAAAACACACTGACTGAACATTGGTGTGTTTTTTTAATTAAAAATTTTTAAGTACTCACAAAAAACAACTCTAATTTGGAGTTGTTTTTATATTGACAAAATGACTTTTTTGTGCTAGTGTCTTTGCATAGTCAAATAACCCTAATCAGGAGACGTCGATGTTTGTGCTCGATGAAAGATACGAGCTCATCCGCCTTCTTGGTGAGGGTGGATTTGGTAAAGTGTATGAGGCCATGGATTTGTCTACAGGACAGGTCTGTGTGGTCAAGATGATTTCTCAGGCTGATAAGTATACTACACAGGAAGAGCTTCAAGAAATACTCAAAAAGGAGTTTGTTCTTCTTGCTTCTCTGCCTGAACACCCGCACTTAGTCACTGTGTTGGGTGGTGGTATTTATTATGCCATGGAGAAGTTTGGTAGGCCACTGTCTCAATACAAGGGAGGGGACAAGAAGTCTCCGTACTTCGTTCCACAAGTCATGACAGGAGTCTTCAAAGCTCTTTGGGAGTATCACAAGCGTGGCCTCGCACATCTCGATGTGAAACCTAGTAATGTCTTGGTGGAGCAGGTAGACGACAACTTCCAGGTGAAGTTGATCGATCCGAATTTGTCTCCTCAGGGAGAGATGTTTGCAGGTACTCCTGAATACAGTTCTCCCGAATTTTGTTTGGATGCAAGTGGGGCAACACCTCGGTCTGATCTTTATTCGGCTGGTTTGCTGTTCTATGAGCTACTAACGGGTAACAGGCCCTGGCATTGGATTGAAGACCATACGGATTTAATTACTATACGTCAGATTTCAGCACATCCCAGATGGGATAGAGATCTGCCGGTGGGTATTCGTCGACTCGTCGACGATTTGCTTATGGCAGATTCTAATAGACGTCCCAAAGATGTCATGAGCTGTCTGAAGCGTCTCGAACCATATCCAAAAATATATTGACTCGCCCGAGGCAGGAAGACTCGGGCAAACACAAAAGCAATTCATAATATGGATTGCTTTTGTTTAAATAAAAACATCCTTTTTCGAAGGATGTTTCTTTTTGTGAAGCGGAACGGGATACGTGGAAAACTTTTTTGGAGGTGTTGTTAGGGGTGGATTTGGAGGATTTGAGTTTTGTATAAAAAAACAACCCATTCTGATGAGTTGTTTTTTGGTCTGGACGAATGTTGTTGAAAACATTCGTCCTGCACCTCCTTTCCGCCATACAATGGTGGTTCTTGTTGTTGGATCTCTCAGTCCTCGTCGTCCTCGGAGGTCTGCTGCTCGTACATCTGGGTAGCCTCGATGCGAGCTTGCTTCTCAGCATCGGAAGACTCTTCTGATGTTATGATGGAGTGCTCCACCATCCGGTGGAGTGTCGCCTTGAGCATCTCGAACGAATTGAAGAACTCCGCGCCTGCCCAGGTCGAAATCCCACCTTCACTCTTGGAATGGTAGATGTCGAGCTTTGGGGCTAGTCCTTCATCGCTCAGAGACGATGCACGAACCTTGCTTGCGAACGACACAAAGTCTTCCAGCGTGATGACCGATTGTTCTATCAGAGGATAGAACTCTCGAAGTACCTCTGCTTTGTTTCGGCACTTGGGCGACTTCACAAAGGCGACTACTCTACCTTCATCACCCTCTGTTTCGAAGTCGATGGTGTAGGAGGCACCATCGTCCTGGTTGTCTTTGGACATTTTTGATCCTCTCTCTGTCTACAGAATTACCAAGTTGAATGGAACTCCACCTTTTTTAGTTTCTACATAAAAAAAGATTATAATATGAGCTATTATTTGTCAATAGTCATTTTTTGGTAAAATAGAAATGGAAAACCACATTTAGACAATTAGTAGACATAAAAAAACATCCTTTTGACAAGGATGTTTCTTTTTGTGATCCGGGTGGGGCTCGAACCCACGACCGTTAGCTTAAAAGGCTACTGCTCTACCAGCTGAGCTACCGGACCGCGTAAAATAGCCTTCGGCTATTACGCGGCAAGCCAATCTATTTAAATATCGCTTGCTACGTAATATACGGAGTCAATTTTACATTGTATTATTTAGTTCAAAAATTACGTTTTATATGATATAATAATTCTATAAAAAAGTCAAGACTTTAATTGTTTATGGAAAAATATCACGAGGACAGTATATCACAAGTTTTTAGTAAATTGCAATCGTCTGAAGTGGGGTTATCCTCAACCGAGACCACAAAGCGTCTAGAAGCCAATGGTGGTAATATTTTGCCAAATTCTAAGATAAAAATGACGAAAGCAAAAATATTCATGAATCAGTGGAAGAGTCCATTGATTTTAATTTTGGTTGTAGCTGGTGTTATTAGTGGCGCTTTGCTTGAGTATACAGATATGATAGTTATATTTGTGACGGTATTTGTCAATGTTGGTATTGGCTATGTTCAAGAATACAAAGCTGACGAAGCGCTAAATAGTCTGCATTCTTTTGTAAAATATAATTGTCTAGTAGTTCGTAATGGGCAAAAAATGTTGGTACCAAGTCAAGAAATCGTTGTTGGTGACATAATGTTGTTGGATGCTGGTAGTAAAATTCAAGCTGATGGGCGGATTATAAAATCAAATGATTTACAAGTAAGTGAAGCTGCTTTGACTGGTGAATCAGCTGTGGTAGACAAAAATAATAAAAAAGTCGATGGAGATATAAGTCTCGCTAACAGGACAAACATGGTTTATAGTGCTACTACTGTAAACAATGGTAATGCTATGGTGATTGTGACTAGTACTGGGGCCGAAACTGAAATTGGTAAGATTGCTACTTTGGTAAAAGATACTACTCAAGCTCAAACCCCTTTACAAAATCAGTTGAAAAAAATGAGCCAAATTATTGGGGCTGTGGTTGTGGTAATAGCTATTTTAATTTTTGCTTTAGGTGTTTGGTGGAATTCAGGTAGTTATGATCTTTTACAAATGTTTGAAACTGCTGTGGCCGTGGCTGTCGCTGCGATTCCTGAAGGATTGGTAATTTCGGTTACAGTCATTTTGGCTATTGGTATGCAACATATCTTGAAACGTCGTGCTTTGGTCAGGAAATTAATTTCTGCCGAAACTTTGGGTTCGGTCAGTGTCATTTGTACAGATAAAACAGGTACCTTGACTGAAGGTAAAATGAGATTGGTGAATTTGATTACAAGTAGTAATGAACTGAGTCAGGATGAAATAGAATTGTTGGATTTTGCTGACAAAAATTTTCAAGATGAAAAAATGATTTTGCAAGTAGGTGTACTTTGCAATGATTCATTTTTGGAAAATGGAGAAGCTAAAGAAAAAGACTGGAATTTCGTCGGAGATACCACAGATTCTGCTTTTGTTTATTTTGGCAAAAAATTTGGACTTGATAAACAAATATTAGAAAATGAATTAAGACGTGTGGCTGAGATTCCTTTTGATAGTAAAAACAAATTCATGCTTACTTTGCATGAAAATACTTCAAGCAATGATTTGTATATCAAAGGCTCTTTTGAGAGTGTTTTTGATAAAGCCAAATTTTATTATGAAAAAGGAAAAATAAAAAAGCTAGATAAGAAAATGAAGGAATGGTTTATAAAACAAGAAAATATTTTGACAGAAAAAGGTCTAAGAGTATTGGCTTTGGCTTATAAAGAAGTAGATAAAAAAACAAAAACTATTGGAAAAAAAGATGTAAATGATTTTGTATTTTTGGGTTTGATTGCTTTGTCTGACCCTTTGCGTGTGGAAGCCAAAGAAACTATTTTGCTCGCACGAGAAGCTGGTATCAAGACGATAATGATTACAGGAGATAATCCCAAAACCGCGCAGTTCATTGCTAAAGAATTAGGTATAGCTTCTAAAAAAGAAAATATTATTACGGGACAAGAATTAGAAAAAATTTCAGATGAAGAATTGAGTAGAAGAATTGACAATTTATTTATTTTTGCACGAGTTGATCCAAAACATAAAATTAGAATCGTAGAAGTGTTACAGAGAAAGGGTGAAGTCGTTGCTATGACAGGGGACGGCGTCAATGATGCTCCAGCATTAAAGGGTGCTAACATAGGGATAGCTCTTGGTTCTGGGACTGATGTTTCCAAGGATATTGCTGATTTAGTTTTGACAGATGACAATTTTTCTACTATTGTAGAAGCTGTCGAAGAAGGTCGCCATATTTACAAAAATATTAAAAAAGTGATTTTGTATCTTTTGTCTGGCAGTTTCACTGAGATGATATTGATAGGTGGAAGTATTTTATTAGGTTTACCTTTAGCACTCTTGCCAACCCAAATTCTTTGGGTTAATCTGATAGAAGGTTCTTTTCCCAATATGGCTTTAGCTTTTGATAAAGAAACTGATGATATTATGAAGGATAAACCTCGTGCTAAGAATGCTTTTATTATAGACAAGGAAATGACGACTATGATAGCGACAATTGGTATTGTTTCTAACCTGGTATTATTCTCTTTATTCTGGTATTATTTGCAAATAGGTACAAATATTGAAGTGGTTAGGACTATTATGTTTGTAGGTTTGGGGATTGATTCTTTACTTTATATTTATTCAGTACGTAGCATGAAGAAACATATTTGGCAAATGAGTTTTGTAGATAATAAATATTTGACAGGAGCTGTACTGTTTGGTTGGTTTTTACTTGTTTCAGCTGTGTATTTTCCACCTTTTCAAAAACTCTTACAGACTACATCTTTGGGTTGGAACTATTGGTTGGTTTTGTTTCTCTTTGGTTTATTGAATATTACAATCATAGAGGTCATAAAAGGAATATTTTTATTTAAAGATAAAGAGAGTAGTGTTAAAATTTAATTATTAATTATATAAATAATATTATGTTGGACAAAAAATATTTAACTTTAATCAAGAAAAATTTGCTTCAGTATGCCGAGGTAAGACGAGAAGTGATAAAGATGTCAGATGATGCACTACACAACGCTAAGAGAGCCATTTTTGCCATGCACAGGGACAATATGAATGAAGCAGAAGAGAAATTGGCTAATAGTAAAAATTTACTTACCTCTGTACTAAAGAAATATTCCAAATATGGAGAAATTCAAGAAGAAGGCGCTTTCAAAGCTGGCCTTGAAGAATATGTTGAAGCTAGTCTCTTTTATCAATTTTTGACTACTGGAAAATTGACCAAAATCACAGATATGGATGTTCCTTTCAAAAGCTATGTTGGAGGTCTTTGTGATGTACCAGGCGAGCTCTATCGCTATGCTATCAAGTTTGCTACTGAGAAAGATATGGACAAAGTCAAGAAATGTGCTAATATGGCGCAAGAAATCACTGGCGAACTTATTGAGTTTAACTTAACTAGTTATTTGCGTAATAAGTTTGACCAAGCCAAGATGGCAGCTCAGAAGATTGAAAAAGTGGTTTATGAGCTTAGTTTGAATGAATAAAAAAACACCGTTTTTAGGTGTTGATGAGAGAACCGCGTGTGTAGAAGGAGTGTCAGTTCTCTCTGTGTCTTGGGCTTTGGTGAGTTTGAGAATTAACAGAGACGTTGTCGCTTGAAAGATCACCTCCTTTCAGGCGCCGGTTTGGCGAGAAAATGGTGCCAAAACGGGGCCCGGTGAGCGACTGTCTCTCTCTCTTTCTACACACACGGTATGTAAAAACAATAACATCAATAAAATATTCTGTAAAATAATAGTGTTGATAACTATGAAAAAAATACTTAAAAAACTAATACCAAAAAAATTACTAAACCTACGTCATCTATTTTTTGCTTGGTACGGATCTGTTAAATATAAACATCCAAGTGAAGAATTGATGGTTATTGGAATTACAGGAACAAGTGGTAAATCTAGTACAGTCTATATTTTGCGTCAGATTTTGGAAGATGCTGGATTGAAAGTTGGTTCACTTTCTACTATTGATTTTTATATTGCGGGAGTTGATAAGCTAAATGATCAAAAGATGACTATGCTAGGTCGTATGCAAATTCAAAAATATTTACGTGAAATGGTAGATAAGAAATGTGATGTCGCTATTGTTGAGACAACTTCTGAAGGACGTGTTCAATATCGTCATAGTTTTATCAATTATGACATGATGGCTTTGACTAATCTTTATCCAGAACATATTGATTCGCATGGTTCTTTTGAGGCGTATAAACAAGCTAAGTTGGACTTATTTAATTATGTTAGTAAACTGCCTAGGAAAAAAGGAACGGGGAACGGGGAACGGGGAACGAAAAAAATTATCTCAAAAACAGCAATAGTAAATGGAAATTCTGAGTATAAAGATGAATTTTTACAATTTGATTTTGACAAAAAAATTAGCTTTGGAACTAATATCTCAAAGCAAGAGGTAAAAAACGATGGTTTACATTTTGATATAGATGATAAAGAATTTCACGCGCCTTTGTATGGTGAACATAATATTAGTAATATCGCAGCTGCTTTGACTATTGCTAGAGAATTTGATATCGCTTGGGACGTATTACAAAAAGCTGTTTCCAACTTGGAACCAATTCCAGGTAGAGTGGAGTTTATTCCAGAAGCTAAGGAAAAAGGTTTTCAAGTAATTGTTGACTATGCTTTTGAACCAAAAGCTATGTCATCACTTTATGAAGTGGTTGATTTAATAAAACCTATTGGTAGAATAATTCATGTTTTTGGTTCTACTGGTGGGGGACGTGATAGAGATAGACGTTTCAAACTTGGCGAAATGATTGGTAAGAGAGCTGATATTTGTATTATTACAGATGAAGACCCTTATGAAGATGACCCTCAAGAAATTATCGATGATGTCTCAGAATCAGTTGTCAAACAAGGTAAAGAAATTGATAAAACTGTTTTCAAAATTTTGGATAGAAAAGAAGCTATTGGTAGAGCCATTGAAATGGCAAGAGAAGGGGATTTGATTTTAATAACTGGCAAAGGAAGTGAACAGGGTATGTGTATTGCTGGTGGTAAGATGATCCCTTGGGATGATAGAGAATTCGCTAGAGAATTTATTGAGAAAAAAAAGTAATATGCCAAAATTAGTTAGTATTATAATTCCAGTTTATAATCGTGCTGAGATTTTTGAAAAGTCTCTAGTTTCAGCTACACTGCAAAGTTATGGAAATATTGAAATAATTGTGGTGGATGATGGATCTGAGGGGAACGTGGAACGGGGAATGAGGAATGTGGAAAAAAACAGTGATGTTAAAATTATTTATTATCGTCAAGAAAATGCTGGAGCACCAAGTGCACGCAATAGAGGATTTAGAGAATCAAAAGGGGAATATGTGATATTTTGGGATGCAGATATTGAAGCTGAAAGTGATATGATAGAAAAGATGGTTGAAGTTTTGGACAAAAATCAAGATATAAACTTTGTTTATTCTAGTTTTATTTTGGGTAAGAAAAAAATGTTGGCTCAAGTTTTTTCTCCTATTCAATTACAAAAAAATAATTATATTCATACTAGTTCACTTATCCGTAGAGAAGATTTCCCAATGTTTGATGAAAAGTTGAAACGTTTTCAAGATTGGGACTTGTGGCTTGCTATGGTGGAAAATGGTAAAAAGGGAAAGTGGATTGATGAATATTTATTTACAATTATTTCCACTGGAGTAATAAGTGATTGGTTGCCAAAATTAGCTTACAAAAAACCATGGCGATTTTTACCATGGTGGAGTGCTAAAGTAGAGAAGTACGAAAATGCTAAAAAAATAATAATTGAAAAACATCATTTAGAATAAAAGAGATTATATAATCTCTTTTTTGTTATTTTGGTATAGAAGTATAGTGATGAGTATAAAACCAATACCGAGAGGGTGATTCAAATAAGGAGTAAAGGCATCAGTCATGATTATTATAAGCAATCCCAAAATAGTGAAAACTAACCATTCTTTTTCTTTTAGTAATTTGAAATTTTTTAACATCAAAAATACAAGTAAAAAGATGTAGGATAAAAATCCGAGTATCCCTATTTTTAAAATAATGTCGAGATAACCTAGTTCAAAGGAATAAGTTTCATAATTTCCTTCTGGATTTTGTTCATTTTTGATACGTGGATCATCACTTGTGTAATTTACTTTTTGAGCAAAACCGTTTCCGAAGATTGGTGCTTGTTTTATTTGTTTTAGTAATGGTGTAATTTGTGAGCTACGACTTGAAACAGAAGATGTGTTACTACTTGTTTCTACAATTCTGTTGCTGATAAGATTGAAATTTTTTTGTAGTACTAAAGAAATGAATAAATTGTTTAATACTAAAATAGTTGGTATCAAAAATATGAAAACAAGTATTTTTTGCCATTTTTGTTTGAAGATAAATATAAGACTAAATAAAAAGAAAACTAACGTAATAAAACCGCTTACCCAAAAGCTTCTTGATTGAGAAATCAAAATGGCTGAAAAATTTAAAAATAACAAAAATAAAAAGAAAACAATTTGTTTTTTGTTGTATTTTTTTGTATATAAGAAGACAACTGTAAGTATTAAAAAAATACTAATCAAATTGTAAATATGAGATTGGAAAAATATGCGGTAAAAAGGATAGTTCATTTGTGTTATTTCTCCTACTCGAGTATCTCGAAGCCATTTATAAATAAGAGAATCTCCAACTTTGGCAATACCATAAGAAAATAATGATAAGGACAAAATTGTTTTTATAGCTAACCAACTACTGGCAGTCAATAATATTTTTATAATTTTGTTATTTTTTAGATTGTTCAAGTTTGGAATTTTGGTGGTCAAAAAGATGATGCCTAGTCCAAAAAACAAGTAGCCATTTATATCTAGGAAAATATCTTGAAGAGGTTTATGTTTGGCTAGTGAAGTGATTAAAGATATAAAAATGAAAGTGAATAAAACTAATAATGTAATAGATATTTTGTTTTTGGAAATACTCCAATCTTTTTTTCGTAAGAAACGTGTCATCCCAATACTAAACAATAATAAAAATATTACTAGACGAAAAGAAATTTTGAAATTATCAAATTCATAAGAAAATAAATATCCTTGACCACCAATGATTAATTCTGTAATAAAAAGGTATATTCCATATTCTGTTTTTTTGTAAATGAGGAAAGCTGTAAAAATAGTTACTAAAATAAATAACAAATTGTGAATACTGGGAAATAAAAAAGTAAAAAAAGAGGCCACCTCTAGGGCCACTATTATCAAAGTAGTCTTTAGATAAAAGTTATCTAATAGTCTTTTTATCATAATTTTAGTTAGCAATATTTTGTCCGTTTATATTTTTGTAGCCATTTATAAATACTTGAGCATTCATGGCTGGTTTGCCTTCTAGTTGCAATTTTTTTATTTCAATAGAAGTA
This sequence comes from Candidatus Magasanikbacteria bacterium CG_4_10_14_0_2_um_filter_33_14, assembly GCA_002793035.1. Lineage (GTDB taxonomy): Bacteria > Patescibacteriota > Patescibacteriia > Magasanikbacterales > UBA922 > UBA1557. The sequence continues at coordinate 18,549 of PFPL01000030.1, read as the reverse complement.
TTTTTTGTACCGATATACATTGTGTCATTTTCTATTTGGACTTGGCCTGCTTTTATTTTTTTGTTAGAAGGACGTATTTCTAATAATTTTAGACGTTTGTTATTCCAAGTAGTCCAAACACCTGGCCATGGAGTAAATGCCCGATATTGGTTATAGATTTCTTGAGTAGTTTTTTGCCAATCTACTTCACCATCATCTCTATCTAATTTTTTACAAAGGGTTATTTGAGATTCATTTTGAGCTTGTGGTTGTATTTCTCCGTCAAGATATTTAGGAACAGTCTCTATAAGCAATTCAGAAGCGATTTGCGCCATTTTTGTATCCAACATGAGATAAGTATCATCTGGCAATATATCGACTTCTTTTTGGGTCAAAATTGGGCCAGAGTCCATACCTTTGTCCATGAGCATTATGGTTACACCTGTTTTTGTTTCGCCATTAAAAATTGCCGATTGGATTGGGGAAGCACCACGATATTTTGGCAGTAGGGAAGTGTGAGTATTGATAGTTCCAAATTTTGGAATATTCAAAATACTTTCTGGGATAAGAAGTCCATATTGAGCGACTATGAATAGTTCAGAGTTCATAGTTCTTAGTTCATAGTTTCTTAAACTTTCTGGTTGGTCTATATCCAAAGCATTTTCTTCTGCCAAAAGTTTAACAGGAGATTTTTGTAAAATTTGTTTACGTCCGACTGGTTTGTCTGGTTGGGTGATTACTTTTTTTATTTCAAACCTTTCATCATTGATAAGACTTTGTAGAATGACAGAAGCAAATTTGTGAGTACCGAAGAAAATGATTTTTGTTTTTGATATTGACATAATTGGTAAATATTGATAGATTTTTTATCAAAAGGTAGATAGTAGATGACTTACAGTAAGTCTGATACTTAATTGCCATAGCATAGAGTAAAGAAGGAGATTTGTTTTGTCTCTTATTTATACGGGGACGCGCTACCTCATTGAGGAAGGGGGTATGAGGGAAGATCAATACGACACTTGGATGGATGCCGTAGTCGAGAATCGCAATATTATACTCGCGCATCCAAGACATCTCTTGCTACGGCCGTCTCTTTTCTTAAGAGATAAGAGGTTGATTAAGACGTCTTGCATTTCCAAGTTTCCAAAATTTTCACTAGAGGGGGTAGACACAGACGTGTTTGAGATTGGTCCTTTCAGTAGTGAGAGTCGGGAGTTCATCCCGATGCATTTCTGGAAGGAACTTAGGCCTTCTAACCACTGTAATTTGGCTCGCACCAAGTTCTACGGATTGGTTAGAGTAGAAGATCTGTGGCTCTGGTCAAGGATTTGGCTCGTCTCTCTCGCAAGAAATGGAAAGTACAAAATTTTCTTGGCCGTTGACACAAAACAGGAGAATACGGGACTGAAAATGAAAGATATCTCTCATATTTACTCAAACTAGCACATAAATCTGTGGTGTGTATCGGGTTGGGTAGACATTTTTTGTCTACCCACCTGATTGTATCTTATTTTATCTAAAATATAAATAAAAATCAATAAAAACACGTTTAGCGTGTGTTTATTTTATTCTACTTCGTAAATTCCAGTCGCTTTGTCAATAAATAAAATTCCATCAAGATGATCTACTTCATGTTGTATTGCACGAGCAAAAAAATGGTTGGCTTCAAATTCTATTCTTTCTCCATTTCTATTTAGTGCTTCTACATAAATATTTTTGTAGCGTTTTACTTTTCCATAAGTTTTTGGTACAGAAAGACATCCTTCCAAATCTATATGAGTTTTTTTGTTTATTTTTTGCCAAGTAGGATTTATTAAAATCAAGTCTTCTACAGGTAAAGTATTATGTTTGTCTAGTTTTAGGGCATCTTTACCAATCACACAGACACGGATATTTTTGCCGATTTGAGGAGCTGCTAGACCAATACCATCATCTTCATACATAGTCTTTATCATATCGTCAAAGAGTTTTTGGCTACTAGTATCATTTACAAAATCTAGGTCCACTTCGATGGATCTTTTTCTCAAGTTTTCATTTGGAATTGTGATGATATCTAGAGTCATATTAAATAGTCGAAAGTTTTTAAAGTCTTTTTTTATTAAGGTTAATTTTTGAAAAAAATATTTGTAGTATTACTAAATTTATTTAGGATAATACTATTATTTCAGCAAGTTTAATTATGGAGAAAGCAAAGAAATGGGATTAGGGTCTATTTTGAAATTTCCTGGTATATATTGATTTAGTTGCCTGATTACTGACAAAGGATTTTTGTCAGATATTTTTAGAGCAAAACCCCACCAATATTGCCTACGAAAGTACTTTGGTTGCATCTCGTATGGGCCGAGTACTATAGCACTTTTTTCTAGTTTTGTCAACGCTTGATTGATATTGCGGACAGTTTGTTCAGTTATCTCTTTGCTTTTCAAACTAGTATCTGTACCACAATAATATTTTACTATATATTGATAAGGAAATAAAGCTAGGTTTTTGCGGTTATTCAAATCGGTTCTATATATTCTATCTTTTTCTCCTAGTGACTTAAAAACAGTGTGTTCGGGGTTAGCCGTCTGAATATAAAATTGGCTAGAATTTTGTCTATAATATTCTACTTCTTGTATAGTGTGCCAAACATTTTCTAGACTAAGATATTCTGGAATGGCCAATTGTCTATCGATATCCAGGAAAATAATAAGTTCTGTTTCTTCCCAATTGATAGCTTTGAAAGCTGCGTTGGTGCCAATGATTATTTTTGGTTTATTTTGTGGTTTCAACTCTTGAACACTGTCTTTGTCGAGCTTCAAAACCTTGTGAGTATTTTTGGTGTTCAATATTTTATATACTTCTTGCTCTATCAATTCTGTACCATATCCATAATTTTTTAGTAATTCACTTTTACATTTTGGACAAAAGGGATTGAATTTTTGACTATATTTGCTATAAGGAGAATAAAGTTGGTTGGTGCTTTTTTCATAGATAAGTGGCATGTTACTTTCAGGATCACGTGCGATATAGCCACAGTTGTGACAAATAGTTGTCGTAGCAAAACCACGTTTATTTATATAAATAAAAATGTCTTTTTCTGTATTTTTTATTTGGTCTTCGAGATCTAAAGAAAAGACTGATTTGTTTTGAATAAAATTATTGTTCGATAGGTTTACAAGACTAGGTAGATTTTTTTTATTTTCTGGAAACAATAATTTTTCTTTATTTAGCTCACCTTGATAGTCTAATTTGGATTTTGTTATTTCGTAGTATTTTTCAAAACTAGGAGAAAAACTAGCAAATAAGATTTCACAAGAATAAAGCTTTTGTAAAAATTTCAAAATGTCTTTAGTATGAAACTTTGGGGTACTATCCCAGCTTTTGAGATTTTCATCATGTTCGTAATCCAAGATTATTTTAGTTAAATTGTTGAATGGCAAAAATATAGAATTGCGTGTACCTATTACAATAGTTTTTTCTTCATTTTTTATGTTTAGCCAAGTTTCAAATTTTTCTTTGTCGCTCATTTCAGAGTACCAAGTAGCTACTTTTTCTTGTTGTTTTTTTGGGAGCATTTTTTTCAATTCTTCGATGTGCCTGACTTCAGGTACAATAATAAGAGTATTGGCAGTTATTTCTTTGAAAAGTTTTTTATGTTCTTGTTTTGATTGGTAAAAAAAATAAGAATTATTGATTTCTTTTGATTCTATTTTTGCTATATTTTTGAGTTCCATTTTCCCTAGCTTTCTTTTTTGTAAAGGTAGCAGTGCCATCTTGAGAAATATAGTAGGGGAGACTAGATATATTTCTGCAAGAATTATATACATTTCCAATTGTTTTTTCGTAAAAATCGGTGTTTCATTTATTATTGTTTTTAGCTCTTTTAATTTTTCATTGTCATTCTTTTCTATACTAAAAACAACTCCAAAAATATTTTTGGAGCGGAAGGGTATTTCGACTAATTGTCCTACCTTGAGAGAGTCTTCAATGTTTTCCGCTACAGTATAATCAAAAGAAGAAAAATTTCGTGGCAATCTCTTTATTGGTATTATTTTTGCAATCACAAATAAAATTTTATTTAAAAAACAAACTCGCCTGTTAAATAACCAATGCCTAGTGTTGTTTCATAAGATAAATTTTTGAAATCATAGTTTATGTTTTTTAGACAACCAAGTAGTATCAAAAGAGAATTATAACCACATTGAGCTGACTTCTCTATAATTTCAGAGTCTATTTGTGCTATTCCAGCAGTATTGTGGTTTTGTAATAATTCAATTATTTTGTCATCAAATTCTTGACCTGCTTTGTGAAAACCTGCTGGTGAGTCACTATTTAGAGCCTGTGAAAGTTCAGTAGAAGCTATGATGGCTATGCGTTTTTCTGATTCGGAAAATACTTCATAGAGTAGTTTCCCAAAATTCAATTGTTCTTTTGGTGACAGTTTGGATTCACCAATCGGTAATATTTTTATATTACTTATATTTTTTGTGAGCATGTGTAGAGGAATTGTTGTTCCATGATCAAGTTTTTTTTCGGTGATAAGTTGTACATTTAGGTTTTTTTCAATAGACTTTTCTTTTATGATATAAGGCAGTATCATTTCTCCTATCCAATTTTCTTCTGTAGAAAAATCACCAAATTTTTCATAATTAGAAGTAAAATTTTCACAAAGATTTAGAGAAAAGACTTTTTCAAAGATTTGGTTATGAGGTGACAAAATTACTAAAACATCAGGTTTACTGATATACAAATCTTGCTCTATTTTTGAGAGAGCGTCGATTGTTTTTGGAATTTTGTCTTCTTGTCCTTTTCCAATACTTTCAATTAGTATAGGTGGATGTGGAGTAATTCCGGCAAATACTATGGGCATATTGTTTAATTATTCTACTTTAGTAGCCATATCTAAAGTATCAAGTTGTTCAATTAATTGCAAGGCCTGGCCATCTGGTATGATAAGTCCTGAATAGAAATTCAACCAGATGATATTGTTCCAATTGTAGCCAAAAGTATTGAAAGCTTTTTCATCAGCGATATGTCTCTTTTTACCATTTTCCATTACATATATATAAGGTGAACCTTCTATCCCAATGATAGAACCATCTTTTGGTAAAATAGGATCCATACGATTTAAAGTACTAAATTCAGACACTTCAGCATCTTCTATTGTCAAATCTGGGAAATTTATTTTGGCTATATTTTTGTCAATTATAGGATAATATTTATTGCCTTTTATATAATACATTTCACCATTTACTTTTAGTTTCAAGAGTTTACCTGTGACATTTTCTTCATTTAGACTAATAGGTTCACCTAGACTATAATCATTTAAATCACTTTCTGTAACATCTATTACTTCATCAGGATTGTAACCAATTTTTTTGACTACGTCGTAACTATCAAATTTTCGTTTATATTCATAATCTAGTAAGTAATAGCCAGAAGGTGCATTGACTATCGCATAGTTTGGTAATTTTATTTCACTTCCTGCTTCTAGTTTGGCAAGTTCTGAGGCTGGAATGGTGATAATTAGATTTTGATCAAAACGAGTGACAAGAGAAGTCATGTTGGCAATTTTTCTTTTTTTACCATCTTGAATTAGGTAGATATCTGAGCTATCTGAAGTCTTTGCCAAAGTGCCATCTGGGTAGCTTTGTTCGAACCAAGCTTGCCAGATAGTCCAAAAATTTTCATTGCCATGTAAATGAGGAGTATAAGTATATAGAAAAGCTGTTGCATTGTTGGCTGGGGTCACTATTTCACCATCTATTGTATAAGATTGTCCGGCACGTTTTATCCAACTTTGTGAAACATATTTATTATAATAACTACGCATGACGGCTGCTGCACTATCTACTTGGTTGACGAAGCCTTTGTATTCTTGGATTTTTGGATCATCCATCGCACAACTATCACAAACAGCAAAACCAGTGGCCCAATCAAGTTGTTTTTGGGTTGGACTATCTTCTGTTACTAGACTTTGTTCTTTTTGTAGTTTTACAAGTAAATATTTTGGACTGATATTATATTTTTGTGCGGAATCATAAATAATATAAGAAGCTTTACGATTGGTTCCGTCTATATATTCTGTAACAAAGTCACTCAGGTAACTGTTTTTTTCTTGTAAAAAAACTTGAATGTCTGTAGCATTCATAGCATCTTTGTTTTGCATTGCTTCATCGGTGATGATGAAATTTGGGTTGAATTCTGTGGCCAAACTGATGTTTGGCAGTAGTAGACTAATAATTGTCAGAAAAGTGAGACTTTTTTTCATATATTTTATTATTTATTTTAAAATTTAATTATATCATAAAAACAAAAAAAAATCTTGTTTTTGCAAGATAATATCTGTGTGGGCTAGAGAAGTATATCTTCTTTTCGCCCACGTTTTGTTTTTTACCTCTATTGGATGATATAGTTGAAAAGGGAGTGAAGGCACTTCACAACCGGAGTTGCGAATGCTCCCAAGACAATCCCTAGAAAAGCACATAGGAAAGGACCTATGATGATGCCTGTGAGGAAGTCCGTGTATTTTGGACCAAGGAAGAGACCTATTATGATCCCGATTGCCGCACCAATTTCGGTGCATTTGTGTAATGTTTCCTTCCAACTCACGTTTTTTGTCCTTTTTCTGGTTTTTCTTGATCAAATATGAGAGAAGTCCTCAAATTTGACAGCTTAATTTAGCATAATTTTATTCTTTTGTCAATAGTTGATTTTTTTGCCAAATTTGTTATTATATAAGAAGCAATAATTAAGAAACAATGATTATGACAACTGATTTTGGAAAATTATACATAGTGGCAACGCCTATTGGTAATCTAGGAGATATCACTTTGCGTGCTTTGGAAACATTGAAAAGTGTAGATTTTGTGTTGTGTGAAGATACTAGAGTTACTCAAAAGATTTTGAATCATTATGAAATAAGTACCAAGACTATTAGTTATCATCAGCATAGTAATGATAAAAAAGTTGATTTGATTATTAGTTTATTAGATGAAGGGAAAAACCTTGCTTTAGTAACAGATGCTGGCACTCCTGGAATTTCCGACCCGGGTAATATTCTAATAAACCAATTAACTAATAATCCAATAAACAAATACGAAGTAATTCCTATTCCTGGAGTCTCTGCTGTTGTTACAGCTCTTTCAATTTCTGGATTTCCAACTGACAAATTTATTTTCCTGGGATTTCCTCCACAAAAAAAAGGTAGACAGACTTATTTTCAAAATTTACAAAATATTGAACAGACTACTTGCTTTTATGAATCAAATCACAGAATTCTAAAAGCTATTACTAGTATGCAAGAATTTTTAGAACCTGAAACTAAGATTTGTATCTGTCGTGAATTAACTAAAAAGTTTGAAACTATTTACCGTGGTACTGTTGGTGGTTTGGCTGATATGCAGGTCAAAGATAAAGGAGAGTTTGTGATTATTATTAGTAAGTAAAATTTTAATTATGAATGACGGAGCAAAAAGAGAATTATTTAGTATTCCAAATTTTTTGACAAATGATTTTCCTGTGAGAGAAGGTAATTTCAATGAAGGTCATGTTACTACCGTTAGAACTTTGGCTGATTTACCTCCGTGGATTTTGGAAAGGATACCTGAACTGGTCAAGGACGAAGATTCCAAAGATGAATATGTGATAAAAGAATATAATAAAAAATCCACAGAAGATGGTTGGGTGCCGGGTAATTTTAGTGTTTTTGATAAATTTTTATTTGAAAATGATGAAGAAAAAAGGGTTTTGTCTTATAATGGAAATGGAAAGGTTACTGTAGTAGACAAAGCAACTGTTTTGAGTAAAAGACAAGATCATTTAAGAAGATATTTTAGTGATGCAGGTAGAAAATTTTTATTAGATTCTTATTTTATTCCTAGTGCAAATGAAAATGATAGTGTTTCTTTGTATGAGATTCAAAGAAGATTACCAGGTCATATCTTTTTAAATGAGTTAAATAATTATAATCATCTGTCACTTTCGAAAGAAAAAAAACACAAATTAGTTAATAATGCTATAGAATTAAAAACAATATTAGAAAAAATGTGGGAGGAAGATTCTGATAAAGTTTTTAGCTTTTTTTTGCCTGATTTTCATAGTAATAATATTGCTATTACAAAAGATGGAAATTTAGTTATATTTGATATAAACCACTGGTCAATTAAACGTGATGATAAACTAGCACAATTAAATTTTAGACAAACTTTAGAAAAATTAGATGAATTAATAGATATTTTTAAAAATTATATTACTTATGAACAAAAATAAATATTACATTTCCACCGCTATTCCATATGTAAATGGTAAACCACATATTGGTCATGCTTTGGAATACATTCAAACCGATGCTGTTGCTCGTTATCAAAGATTATTGGGTAAAGATGTTTTCTTTTTGTCGGGTACAGATGAAAACTCTTTGAAAAATGTGCAGGCAGCAGAAAAAGCAGGTAAAGACGTACAAGAATTCGTAGATGAGTATTACAAAGGTTTTTACAATTTCAAAGATTATTTGAATATTTCATTTGATGATTTTATTCGTACTACTGAAGAAAGACATTTCAAAGGTGCAAAAAAACTTTGGCAAAGTTTCAAATCAGAAGATTTGGAAAAAAGAAAATACAAAGGTCTGTATTGTGTCGGTTGTGAAGCTTTTTACAAAGAGGAAGATTTGGAAGATGGTAAATGTCCAGATCATAAGACTGAACCAGAAGTTGTTGAAGAAGAAAATTGGTTTTTCAAATTATCAAATTATCAAGAAAAATTAAAAGAACTTTTGGATAGTGATATTATCAAAGTTACCCCAGACTTTCGTAAAAATGAATGGTCGGCTTTTATTGAACGTGGCTTGGAAGACTTTAGTATTTCTCGTAGTGTCAAGCGTGCTCACAATTGGGGAGTGCCAGTACCTGGTGATGAAAGCCAAATCATGTATGTATGGGTGGATGCTTTGTCCAATTATATTACAGCGCTAAATTATGGTGAAGAAAATAATGAGTTATTTCAAAAATATTGGAATCAAGTTGGACAAGATAGTAGGGAAGTAGTTCATGTGATTGGCAAAGGTATCGGTAAATTCCATGTTCTTTATTGGCCTGCTATGCTTTTGTCTGCTGGTTTGGAACTACCTACATCTGAATTTATTCATGGTTATTTGACAAATGAAGGAGAAAAAATTAGTAAGTCACTCGGCAATACTATAGATCCAAAAGATGTTGTAGAAAAATATGGGACTGATGCTGTCCGTTATTATTTACTTGGTGCTGTTTCCTCAACCAAAGATGGAGATTTTTCTGTTTCTCGTTTTGAAGAGTTTTATACCGCTCATCTGGTAAATGGTATTGGTAATCTTACTTCAAGAGTTTTGACAATGATAGAAAAATATAGTGATTCTAAAATACCAGCTAGGAATAAAGAAGAAAATCACGAATTAAAGTTTTTGCAAACATATTTGGATAGTTTCGATAATTTTGATTTTGAAGAAACTGTAAAATTAATAAATGAACTTGTAGGAAAATTGGATTCTCTTATTTCCGTAGAAAAGCCTTGGGAAAAAGCAAAAAATGGTGAAGATATCTCAAATCTACTTTATACTTTGGTGGAAAGTTTGCGTCTTATTGCTATATTGATTTTGCCTATTATCCCTGAAACTGCAAACAAAATATTGACCCAACTAGGAATTACAGAAGTAGGAACTCTAGAAGAAGAGATGATTTGGGGAAAATTAAAAGAAGGAAGTGAAATAAAGAAAGCTGAAATATTGTTTCCTAGACTTGAAAAATAATTTGACAGAATATTAAAAACTTTATACTTCACACTCAAAAAATAAAATGACTTTTTTATAAGGTCATTTTTTTTATTGATAATAGACTCTTGACTTTATAAACAAAATGTATTATATTATGTGTCCGGTGGACGGACAGGCCAATGAATTAGGGTAGGTGTCTCCTTCCTGGGAGGCGGGGAAACCTAACAAGGAAGTATGAGCTCTCCCTGATATAAATTGAGCTTGTCCGTCCACCGTAGCTCAAATCTTTTGAAACTACCATATTGGTAGTTTTTTACTTTTTTAGTAAATTATAGTAAAATAAAAGCATAATTTTTTATTATATATAATATGAACTTCACCGATATTATTTTTTTAATTATTATTGGAGGTTTTGGTATTTATGGATTTTGGTCTGGATTTGTACGAGCTTTTGGTTCTCTTATTGGTACTTTTTTGGGTGTTTATTTGGCTGGTAGATATTATCTAGATTTAGCCAACTGGCTAACATCTTTTACAGGTTGGCAATTAAATACTAGTAAAGTACTCATGTTTATTATTGCTTTTTTTGTTATTTCTAGTGCCCTTGGTGTTTTATTTTGGTTTATTGATAGAATCTTCAAGATTATTTCTATCATTCCTTTTGTAAAAACTTTCAATCGTTTGTTTGGATTGGGACTTGGTTTGATTGAAGGAATTCTTAGTGTTGGTCTTTTTGTATATTTTGTAGAGAGAATTCCATTGTCTGAAAAAATCATGACAGGTTTGGCTCATTCAGTATTGGCACCAATCTTGAGTAGTATTGCTTCTATCTTTTTGCCTCTCCTACCACAAGCTTTACAACTTTTGCATTCGACAGTTGATTATGTAGAGAATGTGGTACGCTGATTTGTAAGATATAAACGCAGATTTACGCAGATAATTTGAAATTTATGAAAAAGTTTTTACAAAATAGTTTTGCTTTTTTGAACAAGTTAGAAAAAACTAAGATTACTTTACAAAAAGTAGAAAAGATTACGTCTTTTTTACATAAGATTGTTATCTTTTTGTTAGTAGTACTTCTCGTAGTAGCATTTTTTGTCATAGGTTTGTCTTGGATATTTTAAATATGAAAAAAACTTTTACTTTGTTATTTTTGATTGTTTTTTTATTGCCTGGATGCTCACTCCAAAGTAATTTTGAAAATGAAGTAAAAGTTGTCGAAGAAAGTGTCTCTTATCATTATACAGCCCCTTGGAATAAGGATTTTTTTGATAGATTTTATCAAGATTTAAAGTTAGAAAAAGATTTACCAATTATAAAAGGTGGTATCGTGCCACACCATTTATTAGCTGGTTATTTAGATGCTAGTTTCTTTGAGAATTTGAAAAAACAGAATCCTTCAACCATCGTTGTACTTGGTCCAAATCATTTTTATAAGGGTTATAGCAAGATAATCTCTAGTGAATACGATTGGCATACACCATATGGAGATCTTACGACCAATCGAGGAATGATTGCTAATCTTGCCACGAAAAGAATAATAAACATTGAAGAAGATGTGATAAACGATGAGCATTCTATTTATGGTATATTACCATTTATAAAAAAGAGTTTGCCTGACGCACAAGTATTACCATTTATTTTTAAAGGAGATATTGATGAAGAACAAATGGACAACTTTGTAAATTATTTATTAGAGGTTGTGCCTTCTGATACAGTCTTTGTTTCATCTATTGATTTTTCACATTATCAGACTTTGAATGTTGCAAATTTTCATGATGAACTCAGTATCGATGTTATAAAATCTTTTGACTTTGCCAATTTGGATAAGCTGGAGATAGATTCTGTACCAAGTCTCTATATTTTGCTGAAGATTATGGAGAAGTATAAAACTCAAAAAGTAGTTTTGGAAAAGCATGACAATTCTGCCAAGATGATAGGAGACAGTAGTGCTGACAATACCACAAGTTATTATTCCCCTTATTTTAGCAAGGGTGAAAAAACAGAAAAAAATCTGACTAGTTTTATGTTATTGGGGAATGCAGATATGTCTGAGGAAGAAGTAATATCTTTGCGTCGCGATTTGGCGGGAAATGAAGATAGATTTTTATTTGGGTTTGATTATTTGTGGCCAGAGAAAGATGAAATACCAGATGAAATAGTAGAAGTAGTTGAAGGTAATGATATCTTTGATTATTTTGCGAAGTCAGATAAAGAAAAAATAAATTTTGCAATTGGTGGAATATTATACAAAGATGGCAGTAGTAAATTTTATGTCTTTCCTTTTGTTTTTGAAGATGATAAAGCGGTGAGATTGGAGTACGTTGATGCTCAAAATTTTGTAAAAGACTTGTTTGCAAAAAACAATATAAAAGACTATAATATAGATGAGTTTTCTTTTGTAATTCAATAAAAAATAATTTTTTTAATAATATAATTATATGGATGAAAATATCTCACAAGGATCACCAGAACAGTTACCAGAAGAACACAAAAACCAAGTCTCAATGAGTCGTGGTCTTTTGTATTTTTTGATAGCTTCTATTTTTGTTTTATTTGTAGGTTTGTTTGTTGTAATGTTTCTATTATTTTTCAAAGCTGATAATTCTAAAATTCCAAGCAATATTACAAATCTGGAACAAAATAATAATTCTAACATATTAGAAAATAACGCTGAGATTTTATCAAAATACGATGAAAAGTCAGGTGGAAAAAAAGATTACTCAGCTTCATTATCAAGTAAAGATATCATTGTTGACTGGTATGGTGGAGCGAAAGTTTTGGATGATGAACAAAAAGTTTTAGTTAAGAAATTGGAAAGTAGAATTGTTTTGCCTATCACAGATCAGGGGAATGAAATTGATTATTCAGATAGAGATTTGGATAGTTTGAAAAAAGTCTATGGTTATGTAGTAGGTGAAATCAAGAGTCCTAGTGTTTTGGCTGGCAGGCCGTTGTATTTGTTGGCACAAAAGTTTTTTGGTATGGGACAAGGTTACGAGGATAACTTTGCTTTTTATGATGAAAATATTGGAGATTTTGTTTTTGTGATTACTGCAGATCAAGGAAATTGTGAATATACTGCTATCTGTCAAAATTTTGTAATTGATGATTTGTATTCTAAGTTAGAACCTAAGTCAGTTTTGGATATACCTGGGGAAGATAGTAAATTAGTTTTTAGTTCTTTTTTGCGAGATCCTGAATCAGGAGCTTTCAATGAATTAGGATTTTATTCCAATAGAGGTGGAGTTTTGAATGTAGAAAAAAATGAATTTTCTAGTATACCAGAGGATGCTCCTGTCTTTGTCAAAGATAAAGATATGGGTTCTCTTCATAAAGTAGGAAGTGAATATGAAGTAGCTATGCCAGATGGTGCTGTTGCTAAGTATGATTATTTACCTTACTTTTTTGATCAATCTATTGTTGAAACGATGAAAAGTTTTTTTAGTGTTCAGAGTAAACTTGATGTAAGTTGGTTGAGAGGTTCTGATAACCAGGATGAATTTGCTCCAGCAGGTGATTTTTGGATGGCCTGTGGTGAACAGATAAATACTTTTCCAAATGCTGTAAATCAAAAAGATTGGTTTAGTGAAGATAATTTGGAAGTTGTGGGTACTACTAGTAAAGGAGACAAAATTTATACTTTGACAAATGTTGAGAACAATGAATATTACAAAAAATTATTTAATTGGGGATACAATGGTTATTTGGCGAGTGAAGGAAAAGACGTTGGCAGTATGACCGAAGAACAAAAGTGGCAAGATTTCGTCTCAGATATGCCTATGGTATTCTGGAAGAATCCTCAGGGTGATTGGTTAGCTTTTAGAAAAGTGAAATATTCTTCAATGGCTGAATGTGGTAAACCAGTTATTTATCTTTATCCAGAAGAAGAAACAGATGTGCATGTACAAGTAGCGCCAAAAGCTGGTCTATCAATTAGTGATCCAGATTATGGTAAAGATGGTTGGTTTGTAAGATCTACACCGGATAGTGAAATTTTCAATTATAAAAATGAAACAGAATATCCGTATTTGTTTTGGGAAGGATATTCATATGACTACACTAGACCTTGTTATGGTTTCGTCATGTCAAAAGAAGATGTTCCAAGTAGAATGTTTGAAATTTTGACCAAACTTGGTATGAATGAAAAAGAAATACAAGATTTTATGGAATTCTGGGAAGAAAAATTGACTGTGAAACCTTATGTTTTCGTGACTTTCTTACCTCAAGCTACTTTTGAAGATATGGCACCTCTTACTGTCGAACCAAAGCCAGATACTGTCATTCGTGTTTTTATGGATTATCAAGCATTAGATTATCCTTTGTATAATATTCCTGAACCATACTTAATAACTCCAGAACGTAAAGGATTTACTGTTGTAGAGTGGGGTGGAAGATTAAACTAATTTTAGTTGAAAGTTAAAAAGTTCATAAAGTTATAAAGAGTTTTATATAAATAAAAGATTTTTTTAAGGACTTTATAACTTTTAACTTTATAAACTTTAGGAACTATTCTATGATTTTTGACTCTCATTGTCACATACAATTCAAAGGTTTTGATGAAGAACGTGAAGATGTACTGAAAATTTGTGCTGAAAAAAATATTTGGCTTCATGCTATTGGTACTCAAAAAGACACTAGTAAAAAAGCCGTTGAACTTGCAGAAAGTCATGATAATATTTTTGCGTCAATCGGGATTCATCCGATTCACTTATTTCCAACTTATGTTGATGAAGAAGAATCATCTTTTGTTTCTCGGGAAGAAAGTTTTGATGAAGAATATTTTGACGAATTAGCTAAGTCTCCAAAAGTGATTGCAGTTGGTGAGTGTGGTTTCGAGCTTTATCATGTGCCAAAGGACAAAACCGTAGAAGAAGTACTAGCCAAACAAAAAGAAATATTTTTGGCGCAATATCATTTTGCGCAGAAGCACAATCTGCCACTTGTAATTCACGTCCGTGATGCGCATGATCAACTAATAGAAGTTTTAAAAGAATTACCAAAACCAATTAGGGGAGTAATACATTGTTTTAGTGGAGATTGGTCTGTAGCTAGTAAGTATCTTGATTTTGGTTTGAATCTTGGGTTTACGGGGATTATTACTTTTCCAATCAAAAAAACAGCCCCACAGATTCAAGAGGACCTTTGGGAAGTAGTGCAAAAAGTTCCAAATGACAGATTTATTGTCGAGACTGATGCTCCATATTTGGCACCACAAAAATATCGTGGCAAACGTTGTGAACCTTGGATGGTGGAGGAAGTTGCTGACAAAGTTGCTGAGTTGAAAGGTTTGAGTATAGATGAAGTGAAGAAGTTAGCTTTGGAAAATAGTTTGAGAGTGTTTGATAGAATGAAGATTATTTAGTATATAAATATAAAAAAACCGTGAATATCACGGTTTTTTATTTAGAACATGTTTTACAGCTTTGTCAAGGGTTTGCAGATTGACAGCGGATAACTACGTGATAAACTATTCGCGTCTTTAGTTTTAGCTAAATTTTGTTTGTACATATTATACACAATAAATATTGCCAAACAATTGACTAATTAGGGAAAAACTTGTATAATAGCACCGTTTTTCAGTCAATATACTCTTTCAAAAATATGCCTCTCTTATCACAAGACCCTAAAGATAAAAAATACATGATGTTGGGCTTGCGTATTGTAGGTGATTTTGGGGCTATTATCGCTGTACCAATCATAGTTTTTGTACTTATTGGTCAGTGGCTCGAGGGTAAATATGGGTATGCTCCTTGGTTTACTGTCGGAGCTTTCATACTTGCGGCTTTTCTATCTACTAAGATGATTTATAAAAAAGCCAAGCAATATGGTGAAGAATATAAGAAATTAGACAAAGACGTTGTTAATAATAAAAAAGAAAAAGATGAAAAAGAAAGTTGAGTTGTCAGCTAGTCAGCAGACACCGCAGATTCAGCTAATAAACCAATAAACTAATTAACTAATAATCACTATTTTGCAAAAAGATTTTGAATAATAGTAAGATCTAGTTAAATATAAAGATTTTATGGCCGCAGAAATTCACATCCCAACTCTTGCACCAGAAGCAATATTTCATATTGGTAATTTGAATATTACTAATACTATGATAAATGCTTGGATTGCTATTGTTATTTTTTTGATTTTAGGAATCTTTATAAAAAGAAGTATAAGTTTGAAACCAGGAAAATTACAAAATGCTAGTGAATTTTTCTTAGATACATTGCTTGGCTATTTTGACCAAGTTACCGGAGATAGAAAAAAGACTATTAGGTTTTTGCCAATAGTCGGAGCTATCTTCTTTTTTATTTTGTTATCAAACTGGTTAGGTCTTTTGCCTGGTACAGGAAGTATTACTGTTGGTCACAACATGTTGCTTCGTCCAGCTAATACAGATTTGAATCTTACTCTTGCGATGGCTCTTGTCTCTGTGATTGGATCTCACTTGTATGCTTTTGCTACTATTGGTGTTTTTACACACTTAGGAAAATTTGTTCAAATAAAAAATGTTTTCAAAAGTTTCAAAAAAGGTCCTATCGCTGTACTTACTGCTATTATTGAATTTGGTGTTGGTCTTATCGAAATAGTTTCAGAAGTTGCCAAAGTTATTTCACTTTCTCTTCGTCTTTTCGGTAATATTTTTGCAGGAGAAGTTCTTATTTCAGTAATTTCTGCTCTAGTCGCAGCTCTTGTCCCAACTCCTTTCATGTTACTTGAAGTATTGGTAGGTGTGATTCAAGCGGCTGTATTTGCAATGCTTACATTGGTATATATGACTGTTGCTACTTCTGCTCCACATGGTGACGAAGAAGAAGCTCATCACTAATGTCATCCTGAGTCGAGAATACGACGAGGGTTCTTTCTTAAGTAAAATATTTAGAAAAAATAGTCAGACAAAAGACTTTAAAAGATTTTCTAAAAAAGATGGTTCAATCTAAATGGATTTCAAGAAATTGAAGTTCAGAAGATCGAAAGATCACTTTATTAAAATGTCAGCCGCGACTAAAAAAATCAACTCAAGTCGAACGGCTCTGATATATAATGTATGAGACTATGTTTTCAGGTCTAGAACATGAATCTGTAGTAGTACTAGCCAAAGCTCTAGTGATGGGTATTGGTAGTATCGCTCCAGCCTTAGGTATTGGACGTTTAGTTGCCAAAGCTATGGAAGCTATTGGTCGTAATCCAGAAGCTGCTGGAAAAGTATTTGTACCTATGCTTTTAGGTGCTGCTTTTGCTGAAGCTATCGCTATTTACGCTCTAGTAGTTGCTTTCACTTTGAAATAGATCGCTGTAAACTAAGTTTGCTGGTTTTCTTTATAAAGACTGGTAAGCTTAGTTCCACTGGTTTATTTGTTTGAGCAAAATAAATAACACTAATATTAAATGGATAAACACAAATATTTAATTTACAAATCAAAAGTACTTTACAGACTTTTGACTTTACAGACTTTAGACTAAAATTATATGGCAAACGTAGAACATACAACTGAAACTCCTGTAGTCACTCCAGTTAATATGGAAGAGACACATGCGGAAGTGGTAGAACATGGTGCCACTGCTGATGCAGGTTTGGCTGCTTCACTTGGGATAAACGCGCAACTTTTTGTATTCCAACTTATCAATTTCACTGTAGTGGCAGTTATCCTTTGGTTTTTGGTTTTGAAACCTCTTACCAAAACTTTGGCTGAACGTAAAAAAATGATTGATGAAAGTATTGATAATGCAAAAGAAATTGAAACAAACTTAGCTCTTAGCGAAAAAGAATATCAAGATAAACTAAAAGAAGCTAAAGGTGAGGCAAACAAAGTAATTGAGCATGCTCATACTGAAGCCAAACAACTTGGTGAAGATATGAAAGTAAAAGCTAAGACTGAAGTAGAAGGAATTGTCGCTCAAGCTAAGAAAAGCATTCAATCTGAAAAAGTTCAAATGATGGAAGAAATCAGACAAGAATCTGCTACTCTTATTGTGACTGCTCTAGAAAAAATATTGAATGAAAAAATGGATGGTAATATTGATAAAAAAATAATTGAAGATAGTTTGAAAAATTTGAAGAAATAATTTTAGACGATTTTTAGAATCAATTGTAAGTTTAATTATCTAAACTGAGATGTTGCTGGGAAAGATCCCTCGCTCCGCTCAGGATGACATAAATATATGAAAATTTCTAATAAACAATTTGCTGAAGCTCTTTACGAATTGACTGTTGGTCTGAGTACTAGTGATTTGGATATTGTTTTGAAAAATTTTGTGGATCTTCTAGCTAAGAAACATAAGATAAAACAGACAAAAAATATTATTGCTGAATTCGAAACAATACTTAAGAAAAAACAGGGGATAGTGGAACTAGAAATTACTTCTGCTCGTGAATTGGACAAAGGTATTGTCGAAAAAATAAAACAAGCCTTTTCAAAGAAAGCTGAATCAGTTGAAAAAATAGATAAAAATTTGATTGGTGGTATAAAAGTGAAGATTGAAGATAAAATTCTAGATGCTAGTGTGAAAACACAGTTATCAAATTTAAAAAAAAGTTTAACTACTTAAAAAATTAATAATTAGTAATTATTAATTAATAATTTTTACAAAAAACATTTAAATTAAAAACAGAGCTGGCAGGGTCTACAGATTTCTCGCTTCGCTCGAAATTTAGAAAAAATATATGTCTACAAATCAAGTAATAGAAGAACTAAAAAAACATATTTCTGCTTTTGAAAAAACTGTGGAAGTAGAAGAAGTTGGTACTGTTATCGAAGTGGGGGACGGTATCGCTCGTATGAATGGTCTGACAAGTTGTCAATCTCAAGAGATGCTTGAATTCCCAGGTGGTATCATGGGTGTAG
>PFPL01000028.1 GCA_002793035.1 Candidatus Magasanikbacteria bacterium CG_4_10_14_0_2_um_filter_33_14 | reverse complement strand
TCGGCTCGCCTAACACAGTATATGCGGTTCGCTCGTTGCACTTCGCTCTCCCATATTTTGCTCCGTTTCACTCCGCAAAACATCGCATATACTGAAACGTTATCAGAAATAAATTATTTTTTCACCTTTTGTTTTTACAATTTTGTAATATTGAAGGGGGGCGGTTACGCATGTAATTGAGGGGGAATATGGTGTCCCGCCGTATACTCGGGCGGGACAATTTATTAAAAAAATCTTAATTATTAATTTAATATATCATATCAACTAACAAAATAAATAATATGAAAAAAACATTTGTAATCTTGCCTATCTTGTTAATACTTATTGGTGCTGGGTGTACTAATAATCAACAAGATATTATAGAACAACAGCAAAAACAGATAGAAGATTTAAATAAAAAAATTGATGAAGTAGTTTTGACAAAAAACAATAATTCCGTCACTACTACAGTTATCGAAGATGCAACAGCAGCAGAAGATCAAACAAAAGAACAATTTATTATTAGAGAGGTAGTTGTTCCTCCGAAAGATAATTTTATAATAAAAGAGGAAATTCAAAAAGTAGAATCAGAAATTATTAAAAAGACAGAAAAAACTACAGAAGAAACGCTAAAAAATGAATCTAATATTAATGTTGTAGAAAAAGATGTAGAAGTAGAGTTAAAAACAAAGCTTTGTGATGATAAAAACGAAAAAGAAACCTTAAAAATCACCACAGAAAAGATTTATCTTCTACTTACTAATCTAATAAAATTAAGTTATGAAGGTCTTGATGCTGGGGTTGATTCCAAATTTAATTACAATGTTCTTTTTTCCAGAAAAAGCACAGTAGACAATTATGTAAATCAGCTTACAAATCTATCGAATGAAATTCCAAACACATTATTAAACGGAGAAAGTTTAACAGTCGCAAAAAATAATTTACAAATTTCTATAAACAAACTAAGAGAGAATTTTAATTTAAACTTAAAAGCCTACGAATTATTAAAAGAGGATATTGAAAATACTCCAGAGGCACTTAAATTAATGAAGCAAGCACAAGAAGAAATGAATTTGTACAAAGATTATTCTACTAAGTTTAAGTCTTCTATAGATACTGCTCTGAATATAGAATGTAATAATGTAGTGAAATAACAATAAAGAAATGCCATCTCATATTAATATATTGCTTATTTCAGTCAAAATTAATATTAATACTTGACAGGTTGTTTCAAATATGATACTATATTGTCATATATATGAAATACACTTCAAAAGACAACCTTCTAGAAGAACTAAAGACACTCCCCTATTTTAAAAAGGAGTTAATTTATAATTTAGGAAAAAATGAAAAAACTCACAACCTTGCAGATAGTACAATCGACACTTATATCAGTCGTTTCTTAAAACACAAAGACATAATCTCTCTAAAAAGAGGGTTTTATGTGACAACTGATTTTTACAATAAACACAGAAATGACACAACGTATCTTTTTTATTTATCCAATATACTCCGCTCTCCATCATACATAAGTTCATGGACTGCACTCCAGTATTACAATTTAACTACAGAAATAATACATACGATCACAGCAGTAACGACAAAAGTAACAAGGTCATACAAAACAAAAATTGGAGCCTTTTCCTATCAGTCAATTAAAAAGGATCTATTTTCTGATTTTTCCCTAATTAAAAATGATGATTTTGAATTTTTTATTGCCACTCCAGCAAAAGCGCTATTTGATTTACTATATTTCAAAACAAAACAGTTTAAAAAAATAAAACTCAATGATATAGAATACCTAATTGAAGAACTGCGAATAGATATGGCGGAAATGGATGAAACTGAAAAGAATAAATTTTATTCTATGCTAAAAAAAATATATAAAATATGAGTAATCAAATTATTACCACACTCAAAAACAAATTGGATGAAATATCTACGTCTTACGGAGAAATTAGTGTTGAGGTACAACGTAACGCACTAAAAGAAGCTTTGCAATATTATGTTTTAAATTTTATTTATCATCATTCAGAATATAAAAACTGGATAATGTATGGTGGTTCTGCCCTCCGTATATGTCATGGCCTAGACAGAATGTCAGTTGATTTGGATTTTGAGGTTGATCATCAGGTGACAAATGAATTCTTAGAAAAACTCAAAAATGAAATAGCTAATTATTTTAAAAAAGATCACGACATCGATAGTGATATACTTACTATCGGAATGACAAACAATAGGGGTCTAACACTAAAATTCCACATCGCAGAAAAATTAGGTTTAAATATTCATTCAAAACAAGTACACGTAAAAATTGATCTCAATCATTTTAAAGTACACCCAAAAATAGTTACGGAAAATTGGCCACAAAATGAATATCAACTTTCTTTTTCTATAAAAACCTATAATATGTCAGCTCTTATGGCTAGCAAAATTGCCGCGGTATTTTTGCGAGGACAACGCGGGATTGGAGAAAATATTTATGAAGAAAAAGGCCGTGACATCTATGACCTTCTCTGGTATATGCAAAAAAAAATAATCCCTGATTTGGATTATCTAAAAGCAAAAAATGTTGAAGAAGCAACTGATTTTCATACGCTTTTTGACAGATTAACTTTAAAAATATTAAACAATCCAAAAACCGACGAAAACCTAAGACAAGATTTACCTCCACTTTTTGGTAATCAGACTTTTATTGAAAACTGGATAAAAAATTGGAAAAACATTTATATGAGATTACTTGAAGAATATGGAATTAATAAAATTACTAAACTACAAGAAGTAATAGTTGTTCAAGACTTCGGTACAGATACATTTTCTTTTAATTATTGGTATGGAACTGAAGAGGATAGCCAAGTGAGAATTAATTATAAAATCAGTGATTACTGGATTGAATTTGGAGATGGTGATTTATCCATAGAAGTAAGTGATCAAGTAAAAAATCTTTTTGAATTCCATCAAAATGGAATAACCAGCCGCCCACCATCAGAAGAAAGATTACTAAAATACGCAGAACTGTTTTATAAAAAAACAGAAAGATATTTAAATACAACAAATCATATTATGCTTGGTAATACTATAAATACAAAGTTTATTAGAAAGACACCCGACAATCTAAATCCCAAAGAGCAAATTCTACTTAATAAATCAACATTAATCTCGTGCGAATTGGATGACTTATTGAAGTAATAGCTCCAGGGGGCATTCACCCCATAATCCCCTCTGCCCCCTTCCGCTATATTGATGAACCCGCCCCCCTTTTAATAAAATAGTAAAAACAAAAGACGAAAAAATAATTTACATCTGATAACAGCCGATATATGGTGTTTTCTCCACTCCGTTGCGAAAACGATTTAAATTATAAAAGAAATCTTTATAATATACACAACTCTTAATTTTAAAACACCATGAACTCAAAAAAAAATATTTTAAATAGATATGACATTATATGTATAGGGGCAGGTTCTGGAGGACTGAATGTGGCTAATTTTATGAATCGTAT